>NZ_CP159824.1:430000-730000 GCF_047729545.1 Candidatus Pelagibacter sp. Uisw_092
AAGTAGCTGAATTTTTATCTAATTACAAAAATATAAAACTTTTATATCCACATAAAAAAGATTCATTTAATTTTAGAATGTGGAAAAAATATTATTCTGGTGCTTCAGGATTGATGGGTTTGAAAATTAGATCAAAAAATAAAAACTCTGTAATCAAGTTTGTTAATTCTTTAAAACTATTTGGTTATGGTTATAGTTGGGGTGGATTTGAAAGCCTTGCGTTATATCAGGACAAACGTGAACAAGGTAATAGAGAATATCTAAAATTAGCTAAAGACGAACACTTAGTAAGACTGCATATTGGTTTAGAAGATCCAAAAGATCTCATTGATGATTTAAAAAAATCTCTTAAACATGTTAAATGAGTTCAGAAAAATTTATTAAAAATAAAACAGCTTTAATAACGCTGATTGCAGCCTGTATTGTAGTTTTAATTTCTCTTGGAGTTAGACAAACTTTTGGTCTATTTTTCATGGATTTTAAAAATGATTTAGATATTTCAATAACTCAATCTGGATTAGCAATAGGCATTCAAATGTTAATGTGGGGTTTAACAGGGCCTATATTTGGAGCCATCGCCGATAAATATGGTGGACATAAAGCGATTTGCTTAGCTTTTATTTTTTATATTTTAGGAATTTACTTTTTGTATACTGGTCCAAATACTGGAATTTTTTTTCAAATAGACTTGGGACTTTTAGTTGGAATTGGTTTAGGTGGAACTGCAATTAGTATTCCAATGTCAATTGTTGGAAAACATTTCCCATTATCAAACAGAACCTTAGCCATGAGTATTGTCACAGCTGTCGGCTCTTTGGGTTATTTTATCTCTCCACTTTATACAAGTTATTCCTTAGTCAAAAATGGATGGGTGGACACACTTTTTGTATTCACAATATTCTTATTTGTGGGATTGATAGTGGCTTTTTTTGTTAGATCTCCTTCTTTAGCTCAATCCATTGAAAAACCTAACGATCAAAGTACCTTTGATGCTATAAAAGAGGCCTTTAAAAACAAAAGCTACGTATTACTCACATCTGGTTTTTTTGTATGTGGTTTTCACATAACTTTAGTTGGAACTCATGTTCCAAAATATGTAATTGATAGAGGTTTAGAAAGTTGGACAGCCGCTGCAATTTTATCCTTAATTGGACTATTTAACATCTTTGGCTCTTTATTAAGTGGATATCTTTCTACAAAAATTAGTAAAAAGATTATTTTAAGTTCTATCTATGCATTAAGAGGTGTTTCAATAATCTTATTTATCTTCTTACCAGCAAGCAATATTAATGCATTTATCTTTGGTGCAAGCTTTGGCTTTTTATGGCTATCAACAGTGCCTGCAACAAGTGGTATAGTTGCTCATATTTTTGGAACAAAATATTTAGGTGTATTATATGGAATAGTTTTTTTAAGCCATCAAGTAGGCTCATTCTTTGGAGCTTTCCTTGGAGGATTATTTCATGATTTATATGGCTCTTATGATTATGCTTGGTATTTAGCAATTGCTTTATCTGTTTTTGCAGCAATAATACATTTACCAATTAAGGAAGAAGCAGTTCTAAGACTAAAAATAGAATAGAAAATTGAATAAGAAAAAATACTTACTAGATTTAGATAATTCAAAAAAACCTTTTATAATCTATAAATCAGATAAAGGGTTTGATCTTTATACGGACTTTTCAAAAAAAATTATTTTAAACAATAACAACATCGAAAAATTCATTAACAAAAATACTAAATTAAAATCTATCCGCAAAGAAACAGACCTATTTATTGGTTTTTTTGGCTATGAAATACTTAACAGTTTAATTGACGTAAAAATAAAAAAACAAAAAACAATAAATTTCCCTAAAGGAATATTTTACAAACCTGAAACAAAAGTAAAACTTTCAAACAATCTTGAGTATAAAAAAACTAGATCATCAAATTCTAGTGATTTGTTTAAAATAAATATTAATAAAAAATTATATAAAATAATATTTGATAAGTTTAAAAAGAAAATAAAATTAGGTGAAACATATCAGATTAAAATCTGCACTAAATATAGTAATAAATCTGAAATAGATGCTTTAGACTTTTTCTGCAGACTTGTAAAAAGCAATATGGCTCCTGAAGCTTTTATGATTAAGGATAAAGATTATTCAATAATAAGCTGTTCACCTGAAAATCTGATAACAAAAAAAAATAATTTCATAACCACAAAACCAATAGCAGGCACTTTAAAGAAAACTAAAAAATTAAATAAAGATAAAGCCCTTACTTTTTTTAGAAAAAACTTAAAAGAAACCAAAGAACACAACATGATTGTTGATATGGAAAGAAACGATTTATCTAAAATCTGTAAATCAGGTTCAGTAAAAATTTTAAAAAAAAAGATAGTTGAAGAATATAAGGATCTTTATCATTACGTGAGTTTAATTGGAGGACAACTAAAGAATAAAGTTACTTCATTAGAGATTATAAAAGCAATGATGCCAGGGGGTTCTGTAATAGGATGTCCTAAAATTAGTACATTAGATTTGTTAAATAAGCAGGAAAAACAAAATAGAAATATTTACACAGGTAGTTTTGGATACTTAAAGTTTAATGGGGATATGAGGTTTAATATTATTATTAGATCAATATTAAATTTTAAAGGTAAGTCAGAAATCTCTGTTGCTTCAGGAGTAGTAATTGACAGCAATGCTACTCATGAATTTAATGAAAACTATATTAAAGCAAAGTCATTAATGGATCTTTACAAATGATATATATTATTGATCATCAAGACTCTTTTACTCACAACGTAGTACATCAATTTCAAAATTTTGATGAAGTGGTTTGCACTAATTTTAATAAAATAAATGAAAATAAATTAAAAAAAGCAGATATTATTGTTTTTTCACCTGGTCCAGGTGCACCGAAAGACTATCCAATTAGTTCAGAGATTTATAAAAAATTCAAAGGTAAAAAAAAAATTATTGGAATTTGTCTTGGGTTTCAACAAATTTTGCATTGTGAAAATGGAAAAATAATTGAACAAAAGAAGATTTATCATGGTTTTCAATCTAAAATAAAAGTAACTAGCAAAAACTCATTATTCAAAAAAAATAGTCAATTCACTGTAGGTAGATATCACTCTCTAAAATTAAAAGAGCCATTTACTGCGAAAAATTTTGAAATTACAATGAGGTGTGTTATTTCAAATACAGCAATGACAATAGAAAATAATAAAGAGAAAATATATGGCTTTCAATTTCATCCTGAATCTTTTTTAACTGAAAATGGTAACTTACTTATTAAAAAAATCTTATCAGCATAAAACTTACAAAGAGATTAATTTTAGAGATCTTTGGGGGATAATGGTGTGTTCACTACGATGTGGATTTTTGGAAAACCTGCTAAAATACTTTTTTTTAAAAAACATATTGAAAATTTAGTTAAGTCTTTAAAAATTTATAAATTAAATACCCCAAATCTTGAAAAAAATATTCTTAGATTAATTAAATTAAATATTAATAAAAAAAAATCTTACAATCATCTTCTTAGAGTTGCTATAAATAAAAAAATGATATCAATTTCTTTAAGAAATAGAAAAACTCCTAAATTAGATTTTAATTTAAAACTTATCAGTTACAAACGTTTTGATCCAAAATTTAAAAATCTTAAATATAGATTTATATTAAAACATTTATCTAAAATGGATAACACTACTTCAGACGTTGGTCTTTGTTACAAAAACATGATTTTAGAAAGTGGAACTTCAAATATGTTATTTATCAAAGGTGATAAAGTTTACTCTCCTTTAAATAATATATACAAGGGTATTACCTATAAATTCTTTAATAAAAAATTAGGTATGATTATTAACAAAGATATATTGATTAAAACTTTATCTGAATATAATGAAATTCTCCTTATTGGTTCTGGAAAAGGTGTTGTGTCAATAAAAAATATTAATGAAATTAAGTGGAAGAGAAAAAGTTTAAAATTTTACAAAAAACTATCTAATTCTTATAAAAACGAAGTTAACAAATGCTCTATCTATAGATAAGATTATGTTTGATCCAAATAATCCCTGTTTATTCTGTAACTCTAAACAAAGTTGTTTAACTGCTGAAAATGAGTTGGCTTATGCTAGTTATGATATCTATCCTGTATCTGAATTTCATTGTTTAATAATTCCAAAGCGACATGTTAAAGATTATTTTGATTTAAATGATAATGAAGTAATTGACTGCAATAATCTTATCAAACAAATTAAAGAAGAAATAATATTAAAAGATCCTTCAGTTAGAGGGTTTAATATTGGAGTAAATTCTGGTGTTGTTTCTGGACAATCAATCATGCACTGTCATATTCATTTAATTCCAAGAAGAGAGGGTGATGTTGAAAATCCACAAGGTGGCGTAAGATCAGTTATTCCTTTAAAACAGCATTATAAACGTAAAGTGTAAGTTGTATTTTGATTGTTAAATAGCGCACCTAATAACGGTTGATCTATCATTTTAACTATATTAAAAACTCAAAATTAAGATTCAACAAAATAGTTATAAAGGGTAATATTCTATATGATGTCAATCAGTCCATTTTCTGCATTAGCTGTATCAATTTCTCCTTCTGTAATTCAAGGCTTTGTTTTAGCAATGTTAGCTCTAATTGTCATTGGAACAGTTGTTCAAATGATACATCATAAAAATGTTACTTATTTTTTCAATAATGCAAAAAAAGCAAAATTAGCTGCCGAAAGAGAACTTGGTGTGGGAGAAAAAACTTCAGTTATTTTAAAAACTGTAGTGCATGATATTGCAACTACTGCAGAGCTAGGAGCTGGCAAAAGAAGAATTGCTCATGTTATGGGAATGTATGGAACTATTTTATTTTGGGTTGCATCAGTCGTATTAGTTTTTGGTTACACTGGAACAGGAACTGCAGCACCAACAGTCTGGCCTATAATTTGGCATGTTGGAGCAATAATGACTTGTGTTGGTGGATACTGGTTTTGGTTATTTTTAAGAGTGGATGT
Source organism: Candidatus Pelagibacter sp. Uisw_092 (assembly GCF_047729545.1). GTDB lineage: Bacteria > Pseudomonadota > Alphaproteobacteria > Pelagibacterales > Pelagibacteraceae > Pelagibacter. The sequence goes on from NZ_CP159824.1 coordinate 435,009, forward strand.
ATTAGCAGAAGCTCATCCTTGGTACAGAGTTATTAAAGCTGACTTATTTGTTCTAGCACTTCTTGCATGTGCTACTACTGGACTAGCTTGGTCATACTTTCAATCTTCAGGATCAGCTAGATTAGGATATTTATTTTTAATTTTATTTATTACCTCAAACATTGTTTTATTTGGGGGAGTTTATTGGTCAAAATTTGCACACATGATTTACAAACCTGGTGCAGCAATCCAAAAAAACTTAGCAGAAGCAGATGGATCAAGAGACAATCTTCCTCCATTAGCTGATGCACCAAAACAATTTGGGCTAGGAATTAAAAGAGAACAACCAAAACACTATTAAAAAGAGAGAGGTAATATAATATGTCAACTTTTGTGTACATGACGAGATGTGATGGATGTGGTCACTGTGTGGATATTTGTCCATCAGATATAATGCACATCGATGAAAATATTAGAAGAGCAGTAAATATTGAACCAAACTTTTGTTGGGAATGTTATTCTTGTGTAAAAGCTTGTCCTAATCATGCAATTGATGTTCGTGGCTATGCAGACTTTGCTCCTATGGGTCACAGTGTTAGAGTTAGGCGTGAAGAAGAAAAAGGAACTATCTCTTGGAAAATTAAATTTAGAAATGGAACTACAAAAGATTTTGTATCTCCAATTACAACAAAGCCCTGGGGAAAATTTATTCCAAAATTAGCAGAAGGCGAAAAACCTAATCAAGGTGAGATCAATTCTCAAATGCTTTATACTGAGCCTAATGGTTTAAATATTGATGGTAAATTACCATCTGTACCAAAAGATACCTTTAAAAAAGGAGTTTACTACTAATGGCTAAACATAAAACTCATTTTGAAGATTGTGATGTTCTAGTTGTTGGTGGTGGTATGGCTGGAACTGGTGCTACTTTTGAAGCTAGACACTGGGGAAGAGACATGAAGATTATTTGTGTTGAAAAGGCTAACATCGACAGAAGTGGAGCGGTTGCTCAAGGTTTATATGCTATTAACTGTTACATGGGTATGCAGTGGGGTGAAAACCAACCTGAAGATCACGTAAGATATGCACGTAACGATCTAATGGGAATGGTTAGAGAAGATTTAGGTTACGATATGGCTCGTCACGTTGACTCAACAGTTCACATGTTTGATGAGTGGGGCTTACCAATGATGAAAAATGAAAAAACAGGTCGTTACCTTAGGGAAGGTAAATGGCAGATTATGATTCATGGTGAAAGTTATAAGCCAATTGTTGCAGAAGCTGCAAAAAAATCAGCTGATAAAATTTATAATAGAATAATGATTACTCATCTTTTAATGGATGAGGCTCAAGAAAATAGAGTAGGTGGAGCTGTTGGTTTTAATATGAGAACTGGTGACTTCCATGTATTTAGATCAAAAACTGTAATTGTTGCAGCAGGTGGAGCATCTCACATTTTCAAACCAAGAGCAGTTGGTGAAGGAATGGGAAGAACTTGGTACGCACCTTGGAGTAATGGTTCTGCTTATGCATTACCTATTGCTGTTGGTGCTAAAATGACACAAATGGAAAACAGAATTGTGTTATGTAGATTTAAAGATGGTTATGGTCCAGTTGGAGCATACTTCTTGCACCTTAAAACATATACTCAAAATGCAAATGGAGAGAACTATGAGAAGAAATGGTATGATCAAACTAAAGAATTAGTTGGTGAATACATTGATCATCATCCAACTCCCACATGTTTAAGAAACCACGCATTTATTCAAGAAACTATTGCAGGTGGTGGACCCATTCACATGGTAACCACTGAAGCTTTCCAAGATCCACACCTAGAAACTGTTGGTTGGGAAAACTTCCTTGGTATGACTGTTGGTCAAGCGGTTGTTTGGGCTTCTCAAAATATTGATCCTAAATACACAAATCCTGAACTAACCACATCTGAACCTTATGTTATGGGTTCTCATGCAACTTGTTCTGGAGCTTGGGTTAGTGGACCTGAAGATTTATCTCCACCAGAATATTTCTGGGGTTATAATAGAATGTTAACAATTGATGGTCTTTTTGGTGCAGGTGATACTGTAGGTGGAAGTGCACATAAGTTTTCTTCGGGATCATTTACTGAAGGTCGTTTAGCTGCAAAAGCTGCAGTAAAATATATTGAGGATAAAAAAGCAGAAGGTATTAAAGTTACGGATAAACAGTGTGAAGACTTTAAAACTGCTATATTTAAACCCCTTGAGACTTATCAAGTAGCTCAAAATGAAATTACTGGTGGAACAGTTTCACCTAGTTACATTTCACCTATTCAAGGTCTTCAACGTCTACAAAGAATTATGGACGAATATGTTGGAGGAATTGCTACTAACTACATGACTAATGGTAATATGCTTAAAAGAGGACTAGAATTACTTGCTTGGTTAGAGGAAGATTTAGAAAAAGTAGGTGCTGAAGATTTGCACCAACTTATGAGAGCTTGGGAGTTAAAACACAGAGCTTTAACTTCTCAATGTGTAACTGAACATACTATGTTTCGTGAAGAAACACGTTGGCCTGGTTACTATTACAGAGGTGATCATATGAAGCTAGATGATGACAATTGGCATTGCCTAACAGTTTCAAGGCGTGATCCAAAAACTGGGAAATTTTCATTAGAAAAAGTGCCGGTTTACCACATAGTTGACGAGAACGAGAAGAGAAAAGCTTCTTAAAACAGTTAAATTTAAATTATGAATCTTTTAGAGAAATCTGATGATGAGATTATAGCAATTGCTAAGCCAATTTGGAATAATCTTGTTAAAACCTCAAATATGAAAGATTACGGTGGGTTCACTAAAGATTTTGGAACCCAGATGTTATTTGGTGCTAATGAAGTTGAATTAGGTAAGCAGTGGGCCAATAATAAATTGTTAACTAGTCTTTCTGAAGATTATGATGCTTTTGGGTGTTTAAGACGAGGGATGAATATTACAGTCTTATTTAAACAAAAAAGTAAAGAAATCGAAGGTGAGTTCCTTGGAAGGTTAGTCCTTGGTGTTGAAGGTGATGATGTTAAGGTCTTTGGAGCAACTATTTACTAAGAGTTAAAAAATATTCTTAAAATCAAATTATAGTTTGACAAATATTAGTCTAATGTTAATTAGAGTTAAATGTCCAATTTATTAAAAAAAATTCCAAATCAAATATTAAATAATAAGTTAAAAACAGGAATATTTTTTGGATTATCTGCATACTGGGGAATTTTAATAGTAGGAACATTAATTTCTTTCTAATTAATATTAACTAAATCTTTTTACATTAATCTATTTATTGACAACAATATATTGGAGGCATATTCATTTCATATAACTATATGGATGTTTTTTTACCAATTGCAGAAGTTTCAGTAAACATAATAGCTATTTTTGCTTTAAGTGGAATTGTTGGAGTTCTTTCAGGACTTTTTGGTGTTGGTGGTGGTTTTTTAATGACACCTTTCTTAATTTTTCTAGGTGTGCCCCCAACATATGCAGTTGCTAATGAAGCAAACAATATTCTTGCAACATCAGTATCTGGTTCCACCACACATTATCTAAAAAACACACTTGATTATAAAATGGGCTTAATGATTGTAGTTGGTGGTGTTTTTGGAACACTTCTAGGAATATGGACTTTTACATATTTTAAAGGAATTGGAAAAATTGATATCGTTATTTCATTAGCCTATATGTACATCTTAGCAATTATTGGTACTGCAATGTTGGTAGAAGGCTTAGGTGAAATAGATAAAGCTAGAAAAAAAATTATAACTAAGAAGAAATTACATGTACATTACTGGATACATGGTCTTCCTTTAAGAATGCGTTTTCCAAAATCGAAGTTATATGAAAGTGCTTTTACACCAATTATTATTGGTTTAATGGTTGGATTTATTGCAGCAATTATGGGAATAGGTGGCGCTTTTATTTTAGTTCCTGCGATGATTTATATAATTGGAATGCCAACAAGATTAATTCCAGGTACATCTTTATTTGTAACTATTTTTGTAAGTGTAATTGTAACCTTTCTTCATGCTTTTAACTATGGTTCAATTGACTTAATTCTAGTTACAATGTTAGTCCTTGGATCTGTAGTTGGTGTGCAAGTAGGACAAAAATTAGGTGAGTCAGTTGATAGCGCGGGATTAAAAACTTTACTTGCAGTTTTGTTGTTGTTAGTTGGAATAGCAATTGCTTACGAGACTTTCTTTGCTGAACATACAGTAACAGAAGCTATTAAAATTGATGTTAATGATCTAAACCCATTATCAATGTTTATTAAAAAACTATCGACTGAAATGCCAATTTTTTATGGATTATTTTCAATTTTATTTGCTATAACTTTAGGAGCTGGTGTAGCTTTTATAAGAAGATTTTTTTCAAATTTAAGAAAGAAGTACTCTCTTAAGAAAACTTAATTAATAAAAAATTGTATTACTGGCTTATAATAATAAAATTATGAATAAAGATAATAATATTCTAATAACAGGTGGTGCTGGTTATATAGGTAGCCATTTAGTTGAGCAATTAGTTAAAACAAAAGCTAACATTATAATTTTAGATAATCTAATTACAGGACATAAAAAATTAATAAATAAAAAAGCAAAATTTATAAAAGGAGATATAAAGAATAAAACTGCACTAACCAAAATCATTCAGAACTTTCAAATTAACACAATAATTCACTTAGCAGCTCATTTAAATATAAGTGAAGCAGAAAAAAATAAAAAAAAATATTATAAAAATAATATTAAAGGTACTTTAAATTTAGTAAATTCCTGTAAGAACTCTAATGTTAATAGTATTATTTTTTCTTCATCTTGTTCAATTTATGGAAATGTTAAAGGACCAGTCAATGAAAAAAGAAAACCAAACCCTGGAGGATATTATGCATTCACAAAATATAAAGCAGAGGAAATAATCAAAAAATTTAGTAAAAAATATGATTATAAATATGCTATATTAAGATATTTTAATGTAGCTGGAGCAAGTTCATCAGGTAAAGTTGGGGAAATAGAAACTTCTCATGGACATTTAATAAAAAATATAGCTGTGGAATTGTTGAAAAAAAAACCAATAATTTCTATTTATGGAAATGACTATAAAACCAAAGATGGAACTTGTATTAGAGATTATATGCATGTGTCTGACTTAGCTGATATTCATATTAAAACTTTAAAGCACATAGACACACACTCCAAGTCGTTAACTTTGAATTGTGGGTATGGAAAAGGTTATTCAGTTTTAGACATTGTTAATATTCTTAAAAAAAAAAATAATAAATTAATAATAAATTATAAAAATAGAAGACCTGGAGATATAGCTGAAGTTTATAGCGATACTAAAAATTTTAATAAAATTTTAAAATGGAAACCAAAATATGATAATTTAAATAAAATTATAAACAGTGCTATCAAATGGGAAAAAAAATTAAATCACTAAAGTGGAAGTAGATTTTATAAAAATAGTTTTGCAAAAGATTGCATTGTAATAATACTAACCAGGCCTACTGTAATCATTGCAACAAAACCAACAACAAAAGGTTTATATCCCATTGATTTTAAATCTTTTAAGTTCGTAGACATACCAACAGCAGCCATGGCCATAGATAAAAATATTTTAGCAGAATCTTTTATATTGGATATAGAACTTTGCCAAATCTGGTTTAAATTTTCAGTTAAAAAAAATTGATCACCAATATTTCGAAAAATAATCATCCCAATAAACCCTAAAACAAAATAAGGAAATATATTTAGTAAAGAGTAGTTTTTAGTCTTAGTGGCATTTCTATTATAAAGAAAAGCAAATAATGGTACCATTATTACTAAAAAAGTATTTCGAATTAATTTTGTTACAGTTGCAATATTTAGTGTTTCAGGACTATTAAATTGTTGGTCGTAAATTAATCCTGCTGCAGCAACTTGTGATGTTTCATGAATAGCTGTACCTAAAAATAATCCTACAAACAAAGGGTCACCATTAAAATATATATTCGCAAAATATGGATATATCAACATTGAGATAATTCCAAAAACAGTCATGTTCGCAATTGCATAAGCAACTTCACCTTTGTTTGCTTTAATAATGGGTGCTGTGGCAATGATTGCAGTTGTACCACAAACAGTACTACCAATAGATATTAAGTATGCCATTCTTGTTGAAATCTTTAACTTTTTGATAAGCAGTTTAACTATAATTAAAACACTCAAGATGCACACAATAATTAATGGAATTGCAACCGTTCCAAATTTTAAAAATTCAAATGGTTTTAATTGAATACCAAGACAAATAATACCAAGTTTTAAAATATATTTTTGGGTAAAATCAACTCCTAATAAAAAATCTTCTCTCATTCTAAATATATTTCCAAAGACAATTCCCATCAAGATAGCAATCATGGCTGTAGATATTGGGCTTTTAGTGTAACCTAATAACTCAATACCAATAATGTTATTTAAACCTTGAGATAGAGTATAGAGAACGAATGCTAAAATAATGCCTGGGACAATGACCAGGTATCTTTTAAATAGCATTAATTTTTATTAGTAAAGTTATTAAGCACTTCTGTAAAGTTTAGTCATAACAAATTCTTTATGACCTAAAGCTTCGGCACAGGTTAATCTACCGTTAGCAACTCTAATCATTGATTTAATTAATTCGTCTCCAGCTTGAGACATAGTCATCTCACGTGATAAAATTTTTGAAACATCACAATCAATATGTTCACCCATACCTTTTACAGTTAATGGATTAGCAGTTAATTTTATAACTGGTTCAATAGGATTTCCAACAATATTACCTTGTCCTGTTGGAAATAAGTGAATATTAAAACCTGCTGCTGCCTGAAGTGTTACACATTCAGCTGCTGCTGAGGATGTATCCATAAAATATAAGCCTTTACCTTTGGTTGGCTCTTCTGCCGGCTCTAATACATCAATAAACTTACAAGAACCAATCTTTTGGAAATTTCCAAATGCTTTTTCTTCAATAGTTGTTAATCCACCTGCAATATTTCCTGCAGTAGGTTGGCTTTCTGAAAGGTCATCAGTTGCTTCTTTAAGTATAAAATCATTATATGAATTCCATGTTTTCATAAATTTTTCAGAGGCTTCAGGAGTTGCACCTCTCTTAGCACAAACAGTTTCAGCTCCAGTAAGTTCTGAAGTTTCTCCAAAACATAAATGAACACCCATTGGTTCTAATTTATCCATTAAATTTCCAACCGTAGGGTTTGCAGCTAATCCAGATGTTGTATCTGACTCTCCACACTTAACTGATATCCATAAATCACTCATTGGACATTCTTCTCTTTGTTTTTCAGACGCCCACATTACAAATTCCTGAGCTTTTTTTGAAGCTTTCATGACAGTACCAATATCTCCAGTTCTCTCAATATGAAATCCTTCAACTGGCTTTCCTGTTTTTGCTATTCCATCAACTATTTTTTTTGTCCATTTTGGCTCTATACCAATAACTATTACAGCTGCAACATTTGGGTTGCTTCCAGTTCCAATCATAGTTCTAAAGTGTAAATCTAAATCAGCACCAAATTGAAGTCTTCCATAAGAGTGAGGTAGGGCCATTGTACCTTTAATATTGTTTGCAACTGCTTCAGCACATGCATTTGAAATATCATCTACAGGTAAGATGATCACATGATTTCTAGTACCAACTCTGTCATTTTCTCTTTTGTAACCTAAAAAACTTTTTGGGATTTCCATATTTTTTACCACTTCTTCGTTTTTACATTGTGAACATGAACATGTTCACCTTTTTTGATTGATTTAACTACTTTTCCAATATCATGGCCATATTTCAAAATAGTATCACCCTCGTTAAGGTCAACCATTGCAATTTTATGTCCTAATTGAATTTCATCCACTGATTGAATTTGAACTGTTTTATCATTTTCCATAATCCAGCACACGCAATCTTGTTTTGGAGTGATTTTATCAATAACAACTACTCCTACGTTGTCCTTTTCGTCATGTATAATAATATCTGTAGCCATAATTGTGTCGATTTGTTTGTTTGAAATTTTTTAATTCTTATATATTAATCTCTAAAATTAACAATTTATTTAAAAATTTTTTAACAACTTAAGCAGGAAGGCCTAATTATTATGACTAAAATGACAACAGAAGAAGCTTTTGTAAAAGTTTTACAGATGCACGGAATTGAACATGCGTTTGGAATTATTGGTTCAGCCTTTATGCCTATTTCAGATATTTTTCCTGATGCTGGAATTACTTTTTGGGATGTTGCTCATGAAACAAACGGTGGATTAATTGCTGATGGTTACACAAGATCTACTGGTAAAATGTCAATGGTTATTGCACAAAACGGTCCTGGAATTACTGGATTAGTTACCCCTATTAAAACTGCATACTGGAACCACACACCATTATTATTAGTAACACCGCAAGCTGCTAATAAAACTATGGGTCAAGGTGGTTTTCAAGAAGTAGAACAAATGAATTTATTTAAAGACATGGTTTGCTACCAAGAAGAAGTTAGAGACCCTTCAAGAATGGCAGAAGTATTAAATAGAGTTATTGAAAAAGCAATCAGAGGATCAGCTCCTGCACAAATAAATGTCCCAAGAGATTATTGGACACAAGTTATTGATATCGATCTTCCTCCAATTGTTAGACTTGAAAGACAAGCAGGTGGAGTTGATGCAATTAAAAAAGCAGCAGACTTATTATCAAATGCTAAGTTTCCAGTAATATTATCTGGTGCTGGTGTTGTTATTGGTGGAGCTATCGAAGATTGTAAAAAATTAGCTGAGAAATTAGATGCTCCTGTTTGTTCAGGATATCAGCATAATGATAGTTTTCCAGGAAGCCACCCACTAGCTGCTGGACCATTAGGGTATAATGGATCAAAAGCTGGAATGGAATTAATTAAAAAAGCTGACGTTGTTCTTGCACTTGGTACAAGATTAAATCCTTTCTCAACTTTACCTGGTTATGGAATGGATTACTGGCCAAAAGATGCAAGTATTATTCAGGTTGATATGAATTCAGATAGAATTGGTTTAACTAAAAAAGTATCAGTTGGTATTTGTGGTGATGCAAAATTAGTTTCCCAACAAATCTTAGCACAACTTTCTCCAACAGCAGGTGATGTAAATAGAGAAGAAAGAAAAAATATTATCCACCAAACTAAATCTGCTTGGTTACAAGAATTATCAAGTCTAGATCATGAAGATGATGATGAAGGTACAGTTTGGAATGCTGAAGCCAGAAAAAGAGATGCAGATAGAATGTCTCCTAGAGAAGCGTGGAGAGGAATCCAAGCAGGAATGCCTGATGATGTAATTATTTCAAGTGATATTGGTAACAACTGTGCAATTGGAAATGCCTACCCTACATTTGAAAAAGGTAGAAAATATTTAGCACCAGGATTATTTGGTCCATGTGGTTATGGTTTTCCCTCAATTTTAGGAGCAAAAATTGGATGTCCTGACACACCAGTAATCGGTTTTGCAGGTGATGGAGCATTTGGCATTAGTATGAACGAAATGAGTTCATGCGCTAGAGAGGAATGGCCAGCAATTTCAATGGTAATTTTTAGAAACTACCAATGGGGAGCAGAAAAAAGAAACACAACATTATGGTATGATGATAATTTTATTGGAACAGAACTTGATCCAGAATTAAGTTATGCAAAAGTTGCAGATGCTTGTGGTTTAAAAGGTGTTACAGTTCGTACGATGGAAGAGACTACAGCTGCTATCAAGCAATCATGTGAAGATCAAAAGAATGGAATTACAACATTTATTGAAGTAATTTTAAACCAAGAACTGGGAGAACCTTTCAGAAGAGATGCAATGAAAAGACCTGTTAAAGTTGCGGGGATAAAAAAAGAAGATATGATTAAACAACCATCACTGATTTAAAAAAGTGGGTAATGAAAAAATTAAAATTAGTTCAAATAGAAGTTTTGGTATAGTTTTTTTCATTTTTTTTGTAATTGTTTCAATATTTCCATTATTTAAAGATGGAAATATTAGAATTTGGTCTTTAATAATCGCTATAATTTTTTTAATTTTAGGTCTATTAAACTCAAAAATTTTATCTCCACTAAATAAAATTTGGTTTAAATTTGGCATATTACTAGGCAATTTTATATCACCTGTGGTTATGGGTTTGATTTTTTTTACTGTTGTTACGCCAACATCTCTTATAATGAAAGCCTTTGGCAAGGATTTATTAAATTTAAAAAAAAGTAATAAAAAATCATACTGGATTGAAAAATCTGACATAAAGAGTAGAATGAAAAATCAATTTTAATTATGAGTTTTTTAAAAGAGTTTTGGGAATTTTTAAAAGTTAGAAAAAAATACTGGTTATTTCCTATATTATTAGTCTTAGTGTTATTTGGTGGATTAATAATTTTAAGCCAAGGTTCTGCTGTGGCTCCATTTATTTATACAATTTTTTAGTGAAAACTATTTTAGGTATTTCTGCATTTTATCATGACAGTGCTGCAACAATTCTTGTCGATGGTAAAATTATAGCTGCCGCACAGGAGGAAAGATTTACTAGAAAAAAACATGATTCAAGCTATCCTTTTAATGCTGTTGAATTTGTCTTAAAATTTGCAAATATAAAATTGAATGAGGTTGATCAAATTATTTTTTTTGAAAAACCATTTTTAAAATTTGAAAGACTACTTGAAACATATGTAGCCTTTGCACCTAAAGGTTTTAGGTCTTTTTGTAAAGCAATGCCAACTTGGTTAAAGGAAAAATTATTTCAAAAAAAAATACTTTTTAATAAACTCAAAATGCATGATGATAAATTTAATGATGAGAGAAAAATATTTTTTTCAGATCACCATCTAAGTCATGCTGCCAGTGCTTTTTTCCCATCTCCGTTTGAAGAAGCTATAGTTTTGACAGCAGATGGTGTTGGTGAGTGGGCCACGACAACAGTTGCAATTGGAAAAGGTAATAATCTTGAAATTCAAAAAGAAATTCATTTTCCACACTCTCTTGGCTTACTTTACTCATCTTTTACATATTATACGGGATTCAAGGTTAATAGTGGTGAATATAAACTTATGGGATTAGCACCCTATGGCGAACCAATATACGAAGACAAAATTAAAGAAAATCTTATTGATATAAAAGAAGATGGTTCTTTTCACTTAGACCAAACCTATTTTAATTATGCTACAGGGTTGACTATGACTAGTCAGAAATTTCATATGCTTTTTGGGCAAAATTCTCGTGATCCTAAAAAAGAAGAATTAACACAATTTCATATGGATATAGCAGCATCCATACAAAAAGTTACTGAAGATATAATGATAAAATTAGCTAAATCTCTGAAAGAAGAATTCAATATACCAAATCTATGTTTGGCTGGTGGTGTTGCTTTAAATTGTGTTGCAAATGGTAAAATTCTTCGAGCAAAAATATTTGATAATATTTGGATTCAACCTGCTGCTGGCGATGCTGGAGGGTCTATGGGTGCTGCTTTAGCTTTATGGCATATTGAACAAAATAATCCAAGATTGGTTAACGTAACTGATGATATGAATGGTTCATATTTAGGTCCTGAATATGAGCAAAAACAAGTTGAAGATGAGTTAAAAAAAATTGGAGCTACTTTTGAGGTACTTAGTGATGATGAATTAATTGAAAAAACAGCTTATAGTCTTTCTTTAGAAGAGGCAATTGGCTGGTTTCAAGGCAGAATGGAATTTGGACCTAGAGCATTAGGAGGTAGATCCATACTGGGTGACCCACGGTCATCCAATATGCAAAAAAATTTAAATTTAAAAGTTAAGTATAGAGAGAGTTTTAGACCATTTGCACCATCAATTTTGAGAGATGATCTATCAGAGTGGTTTAATATTAATGTCGATAGTCCATATATGCTAATTGTTTCTGATGTAAGTAAAGATAAAATAATAGTTATGACCGAAGATCAAAAAAAACTCTTTGGTATAGAAAAATTAAATATCAAAAGGTCAGAAATTCCCTCTGTAACACATGTAGATTATTCTGCTAGAATACAAACAGTTCATGAAAAAACTAACAAAAAATATTTTGATTTAATAAAAAGATTTAAAGAAAAGACAGGTTGCCCAATTGTTATTAACACCTCTTTTAATGTTAGAGGTGAACCAATAGTTAATACGCCAACGGATGCATTTAACTGTTTTATGGGAACAGAACTAGACAAACTAGTCATTGGCAATTGCTATTTAGATAAAAAAAAACAAAATTTAAATTTAAAAAAAGATTATGCTACAAACTTTGAGTTAGATTAGTTAAATTTTTTTAAAGATTAAATGTTATTTTTAAAACATATCCATCATCAGTAGAAATATAGATTGAGTTCTGGTCCTCAAAAAGTTTACCCTGATAATCTAGTGCAAAATTTCTCAATCTTCTTTCAAATGTAATCTTTTCAAATCCTACCAATCTATCACCATTGATCTCATCTAAAATAAGTACATATAAAGATTTATCTTTAAGGGAAGTAGCTAACAAGCAGTTTTGTCTTTTGTAATAATTTTTTAACACTTTAGGGCAGTTAGTAAGAGCAGCTATTCCAATTGAAGGTGTAAATTGAAAAACAGGTTCTACAAAGCCATTTCCTGTGTGAGAATTTTTATAAAATTTTTCTAACAACTCACCTTTATTATAATCACTATCAGGTTCTAGAAAATATTTAGTACCATAAGATGATATAGGCCAACCATAATTTCCACTTTCAGTGATTAAATTAATTTCATCTCCTCCTTTGGGGCCATGTTCTGTACTATAATAATTATTATTTATAGATGCCATTCCTTGGGGGTTACGATGTCCAGAAGTAAAAATTCTTGGTTTTATTAGCTCATCATTATTATAATCAAAATTTTCAAGATCTTGTTTGTTAATTGCTAAAATTTTACCAAAGTAAGATTCATTATTTTGGCCTAAGTTTCTAATTCTATCTGAATTATTAGCAGGCGTTCCTGTGGTCAATAAAATTTCATTATCTTTATGTATGCTTGCACCCCCAACACCATCATAATTTATATTAGGTAAATCTACCAAACAATCAGTATTAAAAATTTCTTTAGATCGATTTAAGTTTACTATGGAAGCATAATGACAATTAATTTTTTTTGAGGCCATCCATGCATATGGTTCATTTTTAAAAAAGAAAATTCCTCTAATACCACCCTTTGAATTGTGAGGATCATAAGTTTTTGGTAATAAATATTTTTTTACAATACCATTGTTTATTTCATACCCATTTCTAGTAAAATACCTTATATGAATTTTATTATTTATAATTACCCCATACAATCCAGCATTTTTGTGTTGATTGGTAGCATCCCTATCTTTAACAAGATCTTTTATTGATGTGTCTGTTGTATTTTCAACACTTATAACAAATGAATTAGTTTCAATTCTTTTTACAACTTCTTTTTTACCATTAATCACAAAATCTTTAGTTATCTTTGGTGGATCAATGCTATGTTTTACACCACTACTAACACCTTTGATAAAATCAAATATTTGAGGGTATTGCTTCGTTAAAACAAGCCCAAAAGAGAATGAGCCAATAATAGAAAGTATTAATAAAATTTTTACATTTTTCACAAATATCCTTATATTTATTTAAATCATGTTTGAAAGAAAAAAAAATTAATTAATGAAAAAAATTTTAACAATAATTCTTTTAGGTCTTTTAATATCTATCTTATTAAACTTCTACTATATCAAAAAATTTGATAATTATGACCCTACTGTATCAAGCCAGAATCAACACTTCATGATTAAAAGTGATCCAGAAAAATTTTGGCTTAGAGCTCATAATTTAAAAGCTCAATTAATAAATGGAAAGAATTTTTTTGAAACAGGGGACGAATATAGAATTCCTTATCTTCCCTCTAAGATTATTTATTTGTTTTCTTTAATCACAAATGACAAATTTTATGATCAAGAAAATCTAACGATCATTAAGGAGAGTTATAATGGAAAATTTCAAGAAAGAAAAATAGCACTTGATAACAAAAAAGTTTTTTTTTTAATTTTTCAATCTTTTTTTTATTATTTATCATTATTTTTTCTTTACAGCAAAATAAGAAATAGAATAGATGCCAATAGCTCACTTTATTTGATTTTGTTTCTGAGTTTAGAGCCAACCATTATGCTTTTTCATTCTTCATTTTGGTCAGAATCGATATTTTTTACTTTATTGATTTTTTTAATTGCATTGGTTTTTGAAAACAAAATAGCAAACATTAGAAATTTGATAATTGGGCTATTGTTAGGTTTATTATTTTTACAAAGAAGTATCGCAATTTATTATTTTGTAATTTTAATCATTTATTATATCTGTATTTTTAAGAGAAGTTCGTTGAGGCCAATTTTTTTTACTTTATTAGGCTATTTAATGGTCGTTTTATTTATTGGTTTTCATAATTATAAAAGATCTGATAATTTCTATGTACAGCCAACACAAGCAAAAGATGGTTTTTATGTATATTTAGTACCTATGATTTTGTCATCAAGTAAAAAAATATCTACCAATGAAGTTAAGACAATTCTAAATAATGATCTAAATGAATGGATAGTAAAAAATGATATTAACCTTGAGAATGAGTCTGATAGGTTAATTTATTATAATTATTTACAAAAAAAATCATTTCAAATAATAATAAAAAATCCTTTTATAACCTTCAAGCTTATTTTTAAAAAAACTTTACATTATTTTGTTTTAGATCCATTGCGTCACGTACACTATTTTTATAAATTTGATTTAAGAAAACAAAATTCATTTTATAAAACTGAGTTAGCGGATAATATGGTTATACCAAGGATAGTTTATTCCTTTTTGATTTACTCTATAATCTTAATTGGCTTTATTAGTGTTATAAAAAAAAAGAAAACATTATGTTTGCTATTTTTTTATTAATATCTATCATTTATTTTACTTTAGTTACCAGCTGGATTGGAAATACTCGATATAATACACCTAATTTGATTTTTTTATCTTTTTTTATAGGCTATGGAGTAAAAACTATTTTAAATTTTATCAAAAATAAAAAAAATGAATATAAAAAACGATGATAATTGTGGTTGGATCAACGATTTAGAAAAAAGAAAAAATATTAAAATTCTAAATGAAAACCTTGAATGTGATTATTTGATAGTTGGTGCTGGTTATACTGGTCTATCTGCTGCAAGAAAACTATCAGAATTAAATGTAGGTAAGAAAATTATTATAGTTGATGCACAATTGGCTGGTGAAGGTGCCAGTGGAAGAAACTCAGGATATTTAGTTGATACCACTCTTAATGATGGTTTCACATCAAATAAAGAGCTATCCAACTACAAAAAAAAGACTGATATTTATCAATTAGGAATTGATACTATAAAAAGATTTATTAATAAGCATAAAGTTGATTGTGATTGGAAGGAAGCGGGTAAATATTTTGCCTCATCACAGCTTGATGATTATAAAAAACTGATTAACTTTAGTAATATACTTTCTAAATTAGGATTTAAACATAATTTATTTAATAAAGAAGAGTTAAGTAAAAAATTAGGTACAAATTTTTATAATTTAGCACTTTATACAAAAGGTGGAATTTTACTGCATCCTGGAAAACTTGTTAGAGCAATGATTGATACTTTATCTGATAAAGTTGAACTATTTGAGCGATCTCAATTACTTGAATGGAAAAAACATAAAGACAGCATTCATTGTAAATTTATAAATAATAAAATAATTACAAAAAAAATTATCTTTTGTACAAATGGTTTTTTAAAATCACTAGGTATTAAAGTAAATTATAATTTCCCATTAACTTTAACGGCTAGTATGACAAGACCATTAACTAAAGATGAATTTATATCTATTGGTGAGCCAAGTGAATGGGGTGTACTTCCAGTTAGGCATATGGGTGCCACTATTAGGATGACAAAGGATAAAAGAATCTTAATAAGAAATACAGCCGAGGTACACAATCCGTTTATAATGAACAGTAATGTATTAAAAAAAGAGTCTTGCATCAAAAAATTGGAATTAAAAAAAGATTTCCAACATTATCAAATGATATTATACAGTCTAGCTGGTCAGGTATTGTATCCAGAACACGTAATGGCTCTCAAATTTTTGAAAAAATTGATAATAATATTTTTGCAGCGGGCTGTTATAATGGATCTGGTATTGGTGTTGGCACATTATTTGGGGAACAGATTGCAATAAAAGTCTTTCAAGAAAATAGCAAAGAGATAAAAGTGATTGAGAGTAGAAATAAACCTACGTTACTACCTCCTCAACCTTTTCTTAATTTAGGTATTAAAGCAAGATTAATTTATGAAAGGTTTAAATCACAAACTGATATATAGATTATTTACCATAATCAAAATTTAAAAAATGAGATTATTTAATTAGTTTAATTTTTTGATTGATAACAAGAACAGCACCAATTATCAAAATAGGAAGTCCTATAATTAAATCTACCTGCCATTCTAAATCTTCAAATAATGTTGATATTAATAAAGCAAGTATTGGCATGACCACCCCAACATAGCCTGCTCGACCAGCACCAACCTTCTCAAGTAATTTTAGATAGAAAATAAAAGCAAATATTGAACCAACAATAGAAAGATATGTTAAAGAAGCGATATAACTAAAACTATATTCAAATAACAGCTCTGTGTCTTTAAGTTGAGTTATCAATAAAGTTACTAACGAACCATAAAGCATTGCATAAGCAAGCGTTTGTATTAATGGAAAATTATTATTTAAATTTCTTTGGTAAATCATATTACCAGTTGATGCACTAAATGTTCCAAGTAAGGCTAAAGATAAACCTACATGGATGCCATTACTTAAAGTAAAATTAAAAATTTCATCATTAAAGATGATTATAATTCCAATCATACCAATTGTTACACCGATTAAAGTTTTTAAAGATGGTTTTTTTTTGAAATAAAAAGCCTCACCAAGAATATTCATTATAACTACCGTTGAAAAGACAACTGCAGGAAATGCACTTATTAGATATGTATTTGATAAATAAAAGAAAACATAATTTAAAGAGTAAAGACAAATTCCAAAAAGCAAAAACCAAATATGGTGGTTTAAAGAAAATTTTAATTTTTTATTTTTAATTATTAAATAAATAAAAATTATTATTGATGCTGAAAGAAATCTATAAAAAACTGAAACTAATGGATCAACATATCCTAATTGAAATTTGATTACATACCAAGTAGGTGACCAGCAAAAAAGAGTAATTCCAAATAAGATAAAGTTATTCATTTGTAATTTTTAATAATTATTTAAAATATAACTAAATCTAACTTTTGCTTTCCTAGTCTCTCATTACCATTTTCTGTGACCAAATATGTTTCCCCCAAATTCATTGCTATGCCATTGTCAGAATCCATCAATATCATATGCATGAAGAAGACATTACCCGGAACAATCTTATAAGGATTGCCCGTGTAAAGCATTGGCCAGTCCATCCAGTTAGGTGAAAATGTTGCACCCATGGAATAGCCACAAGCATTCATTCTTGAATTTTTATAACCAAGATTGTCAAAAGTCTTTGCATGAACATCGAATACTTGACCTACGGTATTACCTGGTATTAGTTTTTTTTCACAGTTAGTTAGAGCTTCTACACAAGCTTTATGCATCTCAATATGTTTTGGATTGGTTTTCCCAACAAGAATAGTCCTAAACATTGCTGAATGGTAATGCTTAAAAGTACCAGCCCATTCAATACTTAACTGGTCTGTATCTGATAAATTTCTTTTTTCAGATTGATACCTACATAGTAGAGCATTATGGCCTGATCCTATTATATATTCATTAGCAGGGTAATCACCACCACCTTCCAAAACAGCTTTTTGCATTTCAGCTAAAATTTTTGCTTCACTTGCTCCAGCTTTTACATAATTCCAAGCTTCATCAAGAGCTTTATCTGCAAGCTCTGCAGCTTTTTTTACATAAACTATTTCTTCTATTGATTTAATGACCCTGTGTTTTGTTATTAGTTCTGATTGATCTTCAACACTGCAGTAATTATCTAATGACTGATTTAATTTCAAGGCATTACGACCAGTCATCCCATACGCTTCATATTCAATACCTATTTTTTTGCCTTTTAAATTTTGTTCATTTAAAATTGTCTTAAGATCATCAGTGGGATTAGAGCCATCTTTATCAACCCATATCCTTATATCACTTATATTTGATGTATTTTGTGCCTGTCGCAAATCTGGTGCTCTTGTTAATAAAATTATTTTTCCATTCCGATCTAGAATTAAAGTTTGAAAAAAAACATAACCGAAAGTGTCATAACCTGTAAGCCAGAACATCGATTCCTGTCTAAACATAAGTAGAGCATCAAGATTTTGCTCTTTCATAGACTGTAAAGTCTTTAGCTTTCTTTTTTCAAACTCTTCTTTGCTAAAGTGAAGCGCCATTAATTAATAATAGCTTTGGCTGATCCCAAGCTCTCTACTTTGCCTGTGTAAAGTCCTTTTCCTAGAATAGGAACAACACCAACAGTTGAGCCAGTAAAAACATAAAAATCTTTATTTAGATTGATCTTATCTTTCTTCAGCTCGTTAAGAACAAAACGTAGTGCATTTAAAGGATTTATATAAACAGTGCTCGTGTTACCATCTACACTTTGCTTAATTTTTTTGTTAGATATATTTGTTTTTAAATTTCCAATATTAATTTTTTTATATTTTTGTTTTTTTCCAATTAGAAACTTAACATTAGCTCCAAAATCACTACACAAATCTCCAAAACTTGTTATCCCCTTTTTTCTCTGCCTGTAGCCAACAACTTCAATACAAGGAGCCATATGAGATATATATTTAGCAACATTATTCATGGTAATTAAGCCTTTTGAGGAGAAAAAAGATTTTTTAATAAGGTAACAAACCTCTAATTCAATTCCTAAAGTAGATTTATTAATTTTTACTTTTTGACCACTTTTTATAAAATTATTTTTAAAAATTGATGCATAGAATGGTTTTTTTTCTTTTAACTTTTTCATTACAGGAATTCCCGTCCCTGCAGCTTTAAATCCTATTATTGGATCAGAAATTTTACTTTCACAAAGTTTTCTTAATTTTTCTGCCTCACTTAATTTTTTAGTAAATTTTGATGGAAGTTGAGCAATTATTTTATTGTTAACGAAAGCATTAACCAATTTATCTGCTGTCTTTTCTAATAAGGTTTTTTTCATTATTGAATGTTTAATATAGTTGCAGGATCTAGTCTAGTACCAAACCAATTAAGTCTTACATCAAGATGAGGTCCAGTTGATCTACCTGAAGATCCAACAGTTGCAATAATATCTCCTTTTTTAACATGGTCACCAACATTTACAAAAATTTCATCCATATGCATGTATAGAGTTGAAATTCCATGGCCATGATCAAATATTAAAGTGGCACCTGTATAAAATAAATCTTTTTCAGCTAGAGTAACAATGCCATTGTTCATCGCTTTAACAGGGGTACCTTTTTTTTGGGCAAAATCTAAACCATAGTGTGGCCACTTGGGTATACCGTTTAAAATTCTTTGACTACCATAAACACCAGTAATTATTGCATCATCAACTGGGATAATAAATTTTTCTTTAAAAAACTGTAAGTCACTTTCAATCTCTCTTGCATCAGCTATTAACTTGTTCTCTTTTTTAATTCTTACGTAAAATTCTTCAGGTGGTGTAACCTTTTTTTTAGGTAAGCCATCAATTTTTTGAATATTATATTTTCTCTTTTTTATTTTTTTTAAAATTTTGTTATTGTTTTCAGTGATTGTAATGTCAAACTTTCTATCTTTTTCAATTCCAAATGCAAAATAACCATCCTTTGAGACTTTAATTTTTTTTTTATCTATTAAGATAAATGACCCAGGGTCAGTTTTTCCAATAATGAAATGTCCTTGAATAAATTTTCCCTGAAATTCTACTGCAAAAGATTGAGTTGAAAAAAATAATGCTACTAATAAAAGTAATCTATATATTACTTTGCAGTCCATCCACCGTCTACTAAGATTGATGTGGCCGTAACCATTGATGATGCAGAAGAAGCTAAAAAACAAACACTTGTTGCGACATCACTTTCTGTTGCTAATTTTCCCATAGGAATATTACCTAAAGCTAGTTTTTTAAATTCTTTATTTCTAAAAAATTTTTTAACCATTGGTGTTGCAACAAAAGTAGGTGCTACTGTATTTACTCTAATATTATTTTTTGCAAGCTCAACACCCATACCTTTAGTTAAACCTTCAATTCCAAATTTTGTCATATTATAAACATTTCTACCCGCCATTCCAACATGACCAAGTTGAGAGGACATATTAATAATTGATCCACCTCTTTTTTTATTTTTTAACATTTTTTTAACAACTAATTGAGCCACATTAAAAGCAGCTTTAAGGTTTAAATCTACCAAGTAGTTCATATTTTCTTGTTTGATTTTTTCAAAAGGTTCTGGGATATTTGTACCAGCATTATTAACTAAAATGTCAACGATTTTAATCTTATCTAGATTTTCTTTTAATTCTTTGTAATTCATTACATCACAATTAATTTTGATAACTTTACCTTTTATCTTTTTTATTTCCTTTTCAAGTTTATCAAGATCTGATTGAGTTCTACTTAATGCAATGATCGTTGCTCCAGCTTCAGCAAGAGCAATAGAGCAGGCTCTTCCTAACCCTTTACCAGCACCAGTAACTAATGCGTATTTATTTTTTAGATTTATTTTTTGTAAGTACATTTAAATAAATAATTTCAAATCAGTATAGATTAGTTCGATAGCAACAACCAGTATAGCAATTAAACCAATCCAAGCTATCCATTTATATTCATTAATCCATTTTGATATTATGGTAGCTGCTGTTGCCATAAGAATTATTGATAAAGCCAAACCAAATACTAGCAGTACATAGTGATCACCAGCAGCACCAGCTACACCTAAAACATTATCCAAACTCATTGTAAAATCAGCAAGTAAAACTGTCCATATTGCTTTCATGAAACTCGAGTTATCTACTTTAATATCTTCGTCACCTGACTGACCTTTGATCACATCTGTGTAGAGTTTGTATACTATATAAAGGAGAAGTAATCCACCTATCAGTCTTAATCCTGTTATTTGTAATAAATAGGCAGTTAACATGGTTAAGATAATTCTTAAAATTACCGCACCACCTATTCCCCAAAAGATTACCTTTTTTCTTTGTTCTGCTGGAAATTTAGAGGCAACCATTCCAATAATAATTGCATTATCTCCAGCTAAGACTAAATCTATAAATATGATTTGACCTAAGATTATCAGTTGTTCAGGTCCAAATAATTCTGCAAACATTAGTTGCTTAGTATCATATCAGCACCTTTTTCTGCAATCATTATTGTAGGTGCATTAGTGTTTCCAGATGTAATATTAGGCATAATAGAAGCATCTATTACTCTTAAATTTTTAATTCCATGAACTTTTAATTTATCATCAACAACTGCCATATCGTCTTGACCCATTTTACATGTTCCAACAGGATGAAATATAGTTTGTGCATAGTTTGACGCTTCTTTAACCAGTTCTTCATCATCATTAATATTTATCCCTGGTCTATACTCTTCAGGTGTATATTTTTTAAAAGTTTCTGACTCTAATATAATCTTTCTTGTTAGCTTAAGTCCTTTTGCTGCAACTATTCTGTCATGATCAGTCGACAAATAATTTTGTTTAATTTTTGCATAAGTTCTTGAGTCTTTATCAACTATACTTACGTGACCTCTACTAGTGGGTCTAATATTTGAAACAGTAGGAGTGAATGCATGAAAATCGTGATTTTTAGTTGCACCTAAAGTATCCATACTCATTGGTTGAACATGCCATTGTAAGTCAGGAAGCTCTAACGAGGGATCACTTTTAGCAAACATACAAAGTTGGCTAGCACCCATTGTCATTGGGCCACTACGATTAAACACATATTCTAACCCAATCATTAAGTTGCCAAACAAACTGTTAATTTTCTTATTAAGCGATTTAAGACCATTTATCTTATAAATTGGCCTTAACATTAAATGATCATGTAAATTTTCTCCAACTCCATTAAGATTTTGAACCATATCAATACCTAGATTTTTTAGTTTATCCGGATTACCAATTCCTGATACTTGCAAAATTTGAGGTGATCCAATTGCTCCAGAAGATATAATAATCTCTCTATTTACTTTTACTTTTTTTAGCTCATCACCATGCCAAAATTCAACTTCTTTAGCAGTCTTGTTATCAAAATTTATTTTTTTAATATGTGCTTTGGTAATAATCTTTAAATTTTTTCTATGTTTAATTGGATTTAAATATCCAACCGAAGTGCTACATCTAAATCCATCTTTTTGAGTTACTTGAAAATAACCACAACCATGATTATCACCTGTATTAAAATCTTTTGTTTTAGGGATACCAAATTCTTCTGCTGCATTTTGAAATTCATCTAAAAGAGGAAGGTGTATTCTTTGATCAGAAACAGATAAGGGTCCATTTATTCCATGAAACTCACTTTTACCTCTTTCTTGATTTTCTGCTTTTATAAAATAAGGTAAAACATCATCCCACCCCCAACCAGCATTTCCTAACTGCCTCCAAATATCATAATCTCGATGTTGTCCTCTAATATATAAGAGACCATTGATTGATGAGCTTCCACCTAAAGTCTTTCCTCTTGGATATCTTATAGACATATTATTCATACTTTTGTCTGGCTCAGTTCGATAACACCAATCAGTATTAGGGTTGTGCATCGTTTTAAAATATCCAACTGGAATATGTATCCATGGATTATTATCTTTTCCTCCAGCCTCTAAAAGTAAGACTTTATGATTTGGATTTTCAGATAATCTATTTGCAAGGACACATCCTGCAGAACCTGCTCCAAGAATAATATAATCAAAATTTTCCATTAGATTAGAACGTTTATAATGCGTTAAAATTAAAATTCCAGTAATACCAGTGTTAATAGAGTAAAAATTCAGGATATTAACTCTTGTTTTAAATTTATTTATTTGAGAAGGTTCTTTTTTTATAAAAAAACAATGAGAGGGAAAATAAATATGAAAAAAATCATATCTTTGTTTGTTGGATCGCTTCTACTTACTGTAATGACAGTAACAGGTGCATCTGCACAAACCCTTAAGTGTCAAACCGTAATTAGTGCAAAAGCTGATGAAGTGGTGATGTTGAAAGACTTCACTGATACAGTTACTGAACTAACGGGTGGATCACTTAAGTTCGAAATTATGCCAGCTGGATCAGTAGTAGGTGTAAAAGAAACTTTAGATGCAGTTGATAAAGGATTAATCGATTGTGGTTTTGCTTGGACTCACTATTGGTCAGGCGATCACCCAGCAGCTATGTTATTTGGTTCGCCAGTAGCAGGTGCAGGTGTTGGTATCGATAACATCGCTTTTTTATCTTGGTTCCAATATGGTGGTGGTAAAGAACTTTATGACCAACTATGGTCTGAGATGGGAAGAGATATCAAAGGATTTATGTTACAACCAGTAGGCCCTGAAGCTTTAGGTTGGTTTAAAGAACCAATTAATAGCATGGCTGATTTTAGAAAGTACAAGTTCAGAACTCCTCCGGGAATTCCTGGCCAAACTTATAAAGATATTGGTGTAGCTTCTGTTGCAATGGGTGGTGGAGATATTTTACCAGCTCTTGAAGCAGGAACAATTGATGCTGCTGAATGGTGTTGTCCTAAGCCGGATATGACATTTGGTTTCCAGAAAGTTCTAAAACATTACTACCTACAAGGTCTTCACCAAGTAGTAGTAAATGCTGACTTCTATATTACAGGCTCTAAGTACAAAAAGATGTCTGCTTTAGAGAAAAAAGCTTTAGAAGTTGCTGCAAATGCATCTTTATCAAAATCAATGAGCTACAGAATATACGAAAATGGAAAAGCTCTACATACGTTGACTACTAAGCATGGTGTTATTTTACATGATACTCCTGCTGACTATTTCCCAGCGTATATGGCAGCAGCAAAAGCAGCTTTAGAAAAAAATGCGGCTAAAAACCCATTCTTTGCTAAAGTATGGCAGTCTCAAAAAGACTTTGCTGACATAGCTGTTCCTTTTTGGTCTGGATCTCAAATGTCAAACGCTAAGCTAGGAATGGCTCACGCAGAAACATTAAAGTAGTATTTAGATAAAAAATAATAACAACTGAAGCGGATTTAATAGTCCGCTTTAGTTTTTTTTTACCAAATTTATTTATGCCAAGAAACCACGACTCCCAAAAACCAAAAGAAGAAATCAAGCCTATGAAGCTTGATATTTCAGATGAAATGATTGCTGAAAGAAGAGGTGGTTCAGGTCCAATGCCTAAAGATATGCCCAAATGGATGGCATTAACTATTACAAAAATTGATTTTGCCAACAAGTGTATCGGTAACGTGGTTTGTTGGATTATTATACCTTTGATATTTGCAATGGTTTATGAGGTTTTAGCTAGAAAACTTTTTAATGCTCCAACGATGTGGGTGTACGATATGAGTAGGTTTTTTTATGGTGCACTATTTATGCTTGGTGCAGGTTACGCTTTATCAAAAGGTGTTCATATAAGAGCAGATTTTTTATATAGAAATTTTAAAACTAGCACGCAAGGCAAAGTAGATTTTTGGTTATACTTGATATTCTATTTCCCAGGATTAATTGTCTTTTTATATATGACCACTGGCTTTGTTCAGGAATCAATTATGAGAGGTGAAAGAGGTATGGACACAGCTTGGATGCCATACATGTGGCCAATAAAATCATCTTTATGGTTAGGAATAGTATTTTTACTTGTTCAAGGAGTATCGGAAATATTTAAAAGCTATTGGGCTGCTACTAAAGGTGTGTGGCCAGGAGGAGACGAGTAATGTTAGCAGAATTTATGGATCCAGCCATCTTAGGTTTTATCCTTATTGGTGTAATGTTATTTTCTATATTTGTCGGTTTTCCAATTTCATTTACATTAATATTTCTTGGTTTTTTCTTTGGGTACTTAGGATTTGGTAAATTGGTATTTTATTTAATGACTTTACAGTTTTCAATGGTAATGACTGAACAAACTCTTGCTGCTGTCCCACTCTTTGTCTTTATGGGAATAATGATGGAGCAAGCTGGATTAATGGAAAGATTATTTTCAGCATTTCAATTAATGTTAGCTAAAGTAAGAGGCTCTTTATATTATGCAGTACTATTTGTTTCAGTTATTTTTGCAGCAGCAACAGGAATTGTTGGAGCATCAGTAACAATCTTAGGAATTATGGCTGCAAAATCTATGAACAAGTCAGGTTACAATGTTCGATTGGCTGCAGGAACAATCACAGCTGGAGGAACTTTAGGAATTTTAATTCCACCTAGTATTATGCTTGTTGTAATGGGACCAATTATGGAAATACCAGTTACAGATTTATTTGCTGCAGCAATTATTCCAGGAATTTTATTAGCAACACTTTATGCTGCATATACAACTATTAGATGTTGGATTGACCCAAGTTTAGGACCTGTATTACCTCCTGAATTAAGGGCAACTAGTATGGTGGCTGTTTGGAAGGAATTCTTTATTGGTTTAGTTCCTCCTGCAGCTTTAGTTTTTGCTTCGCTCGGAAGTATTTTGTTTGGATTTGCAACACCCACAGAAGCAGCTGGTTGCGGTGCGATGGGTTCTTTATTGTTAGCTCTTGCTTACAGAAAGTTAACATTTGGAAGGTTACAAGAAGCTTTAGTTAAAACTTTAGAAATTTCAGCTTTAATAATGGTTTTAGTTGCTGCATCAAACTTTTTTGGAGCAGTATTTTCAAGACTGGGTACGCCAATGTTATTAACTGATTTCTTGTTAGGCTTAGAGATGAATAGATATTTAATTCTTGCAATGATCATGGTTATGATTTTTCTTTTAGGATGGCCTCTAGAGTGGGTACCAATTGTTATGATCATAGTACCAATTATATTACCATTAGTTGAAGCGCTTGGATTTAACTTAACTTGGTTTGCAATTCTTGTTGCTGTAAATCTCCAAACTGCCTGGCTCTCACCGCCAGTAGCTTTGTCTGCTTATTTTTTAAAAGGTGTAGTTCCCGAGTGGGATCTTAAAGATATTTATCATGGAATGATGCAGTTTATGGTTATCCAAGTAATTGGTCTAATTTTAATTATTGTATTTCCACAGATTGCTTTATGGCTTCCAGCCTATCTATATGGACAGTAGAGTTTATTAGTTTATTATCTAGTAAGTGAATCAAATTAAATCAAAAAAAAGCTTAATTAACTGGGAATTAGTCTCGGTAAACCCTAACGATAAACTTTGGGACTGGAAAGATTTGTTTTGTTTTTGGAGTGTAAATATTCAAAGTATAATTGGATTTTCTCTAATAGCATCACTTTATCTTGTTTATGAGTTAAATATTTTTGTTGTTCTGTTAGGAAGTTTAATAGGTTCATTTTTTGTTTGTATCTTTTCAAATTTAATTGGAAAATCTTCGCAAAAATATGGCTTACCTTTTCCAGTAATTTTAAGGAGCTCCTTAGGAATAAATGGAGCAAAATATTTTGGTCTTTTTAGAGCTATTGTTGGTCTTTTTATGTTTGGTATCCAAACTTATTTTTTATCAAAATTATTTAGCTATTTAATTAGAATTTTAATTTTTTCTATAGATAGCACACTTATAGATAAAGATATTTTTTTAGTTTTTTTACTAGGGTTAAACATCATTGATTGGGCAGCCTTTACTTTTGCTATAATTTTACAAACTTTTCTATTCAGCAAAAGTCATCAATTCAATAGATTTATTATAAAACTTTCAGCAATAACTGTTTATTCTGGAATGCTATTATTTTTTTTAGTTGTATTTCTTTATGATGTAAAAACAACTTTTGCTGCTTTTGCTGATATTTTTTTATTTAGCAATTTTTTTGATGCTAATAATTTCGCCCCTCTTATTACAGTTGCTGGAACTGTTTTTGCTTATTTTTCAATCGTAATTGTAAATTATGGGGACTTTACTAGATATGTAAAAAATGAAAATCAATTAAAGAAAGGAAACTTAAGTCTAATGCTTAATTTGATAATCTTTTCTTTCTTTGCAGTTTTTATTGTCATTGGTTCAGATATTTTTTTGAATAAAAATTTAGAAAATATGGAAAGAATCTTAACTAATCCGACAGATATAATTGGAAAAATTGGAAATATACAATTGACTGTAATAGTTCTAGTTTTTATAATTTTTTCATCAATATCAACAAATTTAATTGCAAATTATATTCCAACACAAAATGTATTATTAAATATTATGCCAACAAAACTTAATTTAAAAACTTCAGCAATAATAATTGCTCTTTTTGGTTTTCTAATAGGTATTTTTTGGTTACCACTTTTAAGTCAAATTGGAATTTTAGCTTTTATAGATACTTTTGGTTCTTTTTTTGGACCTTTATTTGGTGTTATGATTGTTGATTATTATATAATTAAAAAAACTAATTTAGATAATAAAGCTATTTTTTCTTTAGAAAATGATGATCTATATTTTTACACTAATGGTTGGCACCTCAAGGCAATCTATTCTTTAGTTTTAGGATTTATTTTTGCAGCCTCAACAATTTGGAACGAAAGTTTAATGAATTTTCATTATTTTTCTTGGATTATTGGTGCATTTATCTCTTCATTAACTTACTATTTGTTAGCTAGTAAATAATCTTATGCATCAATTTGACTTAAAGGGCAAAACAGCAATTATTACTGGAGGCGCTCAAGGTTTTGGATTGGATATTGCTAAACGTTTTTTAAGCTCTGGTGCAAAAGCTATTATCTGGGATATTGATGAAAATGAGTTAAAAAAAGCAGCTAAAGCAGTAAATGATGAAAATCTTTCATATAATATTGTTGATGTTTCTAACTTTGAAAATGTTAAAAAAACTGTAGATAGAATAGCAAAATCATCAAACATAGATATTTTAATTAATAATGCTGGTATTACTGGATCAACTTCCTCTCTTTGGGATTATGACGTTAATGAATGGAACAAAATTGTACAAATTAATTTAATGGGCACATTTAATTGCTGCAAGTCTGTAGTCCCTTATATGATTAAAAATAATTATGGTAGAATTGTAAATGTTGCTTCTGTTGCGGGGAAAGATGGAAATGCTAATGCAAGCGCTTACAGCTCAGCAAAAGCTGGAGTTATTGGATTAACTAAATCACTTGGGAAAGAGTTAGCTGACAAGAATATTGCTGTTAATGCCGTTACTCCAGCGGGGGCCAAAACAAGAATTTTAGACCAAATGTCAAAAGAACATGTGGCTAGAATGCTATCAAAAGTGCCAAGAGGTAGATTTTTAGAGATAGAAGAGTTTACATCTCTAATTTGTTGGCTTTCATCAGAAGAAAACTCGTTCTCAACAGCGGCTGTTTTTGATATTAGTGGTGGTAGGTCTACTTATTAAGTGTAGTTTTTAAAGTTATTAAATCAATTTTATTTTCATTCGAAATCACAGGTGCTAACAAGATTATTGACCAATAAATTAACAGTATAAATATAGAGATTGATTTCATTTTTTGTTATTAATATTAAATATTGATCGTAGATTGTCTAAAGTATGTTCAAATGTTGTTTTTTAAAAAACTTTGGCTATATACTATTCCTATGAAAATAAATTTTTTTATAATATCATTTTTTTTGTATTTATTTTCAAGCAATGTAATTGCTGAAAATGTTACTGTTTTTGATTTTACAAAAAATGAATTCAAAACTTTAAAAGTTGGGAAAAAATATAAAGGCGAAACAATATGGACTCTTGGCTCTAATGAAAATGGTAATTTTATTAAAGCTGAAGCTGAAGGTAAGGGTTCAGGGCTGGGTAAAGAAGTTTTAATTGATTTGTTAAAAACTCCTTATATTAACATTACATGGAAAGTTGAAAAGGATTTATCAGGCATAGTAGAAAATAGTAAAAAGGGACACGATTATGCTGCCAGAGTATTTGTTATAAAAAAAACTGGGTCTACAGCCCTATCAAATAGAGCAATAAATTATGTATTTTCTAGTAATAATGAGGTTGGGAAAAATTGGCATAGCCCTTACACAAAAAAATCAATTGATTATGTGTTATCTACAACAAAAAATAATTTAGATACATGGGTGACAGTTAAAGCTAATGTTAAAAAGGATTTTATGAAGCTTCATGGTATAGAAGTTTTAGATATATCTGGTGTTGCGATAATGACAGATACAGATAACTCAAAATTAAAAGCAATATCATATTATCAAAATATTTATTTTTCAGCAGAATAAAGAGTTTTTTTTAATAGTTTTTTGCTATCATATAAACATGCATGAAAATTTTTTTCATAAACTTAAAGTTTATTATGAAGACACTGATGCTGGTGGAGTTGTTTATTACGCAAATTATCTAAATTTTCTTGAAAGAGCTCGAACAGAAGCTTTAGTTAGCTTAAGTTTTAGTAATAAAAAAATTAAAGATGAATTTGGAGCATTAATTATAGTTAAATCTTGTAGTATTGATTACAAGAAATCAGCTTATTTAGAAGATGAATTAAATATTAGATCTTTTGTTAAATCAATTACAAAAACATCATTTTTTATGAAGCAATTTATTTCAAGAGGAGAAGATATAATAGTTGAAGCGAAAGTACATTTAGTCTTTGTTAATAGCAAAGGTAAACCCATGAGAATACCTGATCCTCTATTTCAGGATTTTAAGCCTTATTTTTGTGACAGTATTAAAGTTTAGAATATTTTTTAGCCATTATAAGTAAGTTCATCATTTTTTTTGTGTTAATAACTTTTGTATTAACATTTCTTGGACTTGGATGGTAACTGGGTATTAAAATTTTACCATCAGGTAGATAATATTTAACACCGTGTTTAAAGATTAATTTTTTATCAATTATAAAATTTTTTTTATAAAACTTTATACAATTATCAAATGCAACTTTACCCAATGTAATTATAACTTTTAAATTTTTTAAACTTTTAATTTCATTATCAAAATGATTTGAACAGTTATTTAACTCCAAACTCAAAGGTTTGTCATCTGGTGGAACACATTTCAAGATATTAGTAATATAAGTACTATTAAGTTTTAAGCCATCTTTTTTATGTATTGAAGTAGGTAAATTTGAGATACCTGCTGTGTATAAACAATTGAACAGAAAGTTACCAGACTTATCACCAGTAAATGCCCTACCAGTTCTTGTTCCACCATGAGCTGCTGGTGCAAGACCAATAATCATTAGTTTTGCTTTAATATCACCAAACCCTGTTACAGGCTTACCCCAGTAAATTTCTGATATATTTTGCTTTCTTTTAATAGTTGAGATTTTTTTACTAAATTTTATTAATCTAGGACATTTTCTACATTTAATTATTGAATTAGTTATTTTTTTAAATTTAATGTTCATAAATGAAGTTAATTAAAATTATTATAGTTCTATTTATATCCTTTAATACACCGATAGTAGCTAATTCAAATGAAGATTTACAAAATTTACTAAGTGAAGGAGGAAAATTAATATTTATAAGACATGCGTACGCTCCAGGTAGTGGTGATCCAGATAACTTTGATTTATCTAGTTGTGCCTCACAAAGAAACTTAAGTCAGGAAGGCATTTACCAAGCAATGACTATTAATAGCTTTTTTTTAAAAAGTAATATGAGTAGTAACTTAGTTCTATCTAGTGAATGGTGTAGATGTAAGCAAACAGCTAAGTACGCTTTTAAAAATTACAAAACTAAAAGTTTTTTAAATTCTTTTTTTAGTCAAAAATTTGCTCATAACAAGGCTAAACAGATTAAAGAATTAAAAAGATTTATAAAAGAGTGGAACGGCAAAGGTAACTTAATTTTTGTTACACATTATGTTGTGATTTTTGAAATTTTAAATTTATCTGTTTCATCGGGTGAAATTGTCATAGCGGATAGAGATTTTAATATTCTAGCTAGACAAAAAACTTCTAATAATTAAAGGTATATTTTTTTATAATAAAATATAGGATACTTAAATGTCATCAAAAAAAGCAATGAAGTTAGCCCAAAAGCAAGCATTTGCAAAGCATCGAAGTAATATCACAAATACTAAGTTTGGAGCAAAAAAATTAAATTTTGCTATCAAGACCAGCAAGACTAACGTTATAAATAAAAAGTCTTAACTTTCTTTTTCAAAAATTTCTACATTGCCACAAGTTGATACCTTCGAAATAGCTTCTTCACCATTAATTACAGTTTTAATATTAATTATGGGGTTATTTTTTTCAAAAACTAGTTGAGTGTAAAATTGAGGGTAACCAATTCTATCTGTAAAGATTAGATTTTTATCTTCATATAGAAATCTTTCTAAAGTATTTTCTTTTTTTATACTTAAGTCAGTTCTTTTATGCTTTTTGTATGTTTTATTGTCATAAATATAGTTTCTAATCATTAAAGATTTTTCAAAATCTAAAATGTATTCATTTTTAATGAAACTATCGTTCAGATTCTTACATCCCGTTAAATGCATAATTTCTGAAAAAACCATTGTATGAAAATTTAGTAAAAACATTAAAAGTATCAAAAACATAACGTTAAAACTATTTTTTTTTTCATACTTATCAAAATAAAATAGCATGATTAAAAAAATAATTGTCCATACAAATATTGAAATAGTTTTTACAAATGTCGTTTCTGAACCCCAGATATCTAAAAATGAAGCACCAATTATGATTCCAAGTATATAAATTACAGTAACTATTATTGTTTTATTCATTTTATTAAATTTTTTTTATAAAGAGAAATACCATTCTCAATTTTATGTTTATATGAGTCTTTGAAGCTTTCTAATTGCCATCCAGCGAGTCTTTTTTGTATATCAATTAAATTATCACTCTTCCACTGGTTTGAGGTGGCTTCTAATTTCCATAATTTCTTTTCTTTATTATTTCTACCGCATCCGTAGCAATAGTCAGTTTGAGGGTCAGTTTTACATATACTTATACAAGGTGAAATAATCATTTTCATAAATTGTTAGTAAATACAATTAAGTATTAATATATTTTATAATTATTGTCATTGGACAAATGATAGCAATAATATATAAACCCACAAGAATTGTGGGCGAATGGCGGAATTGGTAGACGCGCTGGTCTTAGGAACCAGTATTGAAAGATGTGAAGGTTCGAGTCCTTTTTCGCCTACCAGAAAGTTATAAAAAATTATGAAAGTAACAGTAGAAAATATAAAAGGCTTAAATAAAGACATCAAAGTTTTCATAGATAAAAAAATTATGACTACTCATATGGATGAAAAATATGAAGAAATCAAAAATACTGTTAACTTAAAAGGTTTTAGACCTGGAAAAGTACCAAAAGAAATTCTTAAAAGACAATTTGGTAAAGCAATTTTTAGTGAGGTTTTAGATAAAGTTTTAAAAGATTCATCAACTAAAGCGTTAGAAGATAATAAAATTAAACCAGCTGGACAACCAAAACTTGATCTTAAAACTTACGGTGAAGATAAAGATTTAGAATATGTAATGTCTGTTACTGAACTTCCAAAAGTAGAGCTTAAGTCAGTAGAGAATATAAAATTTAATGAATATTCAGTTAAAATTGATTCAAATGAAACAAATAAAAGGGTCAAAGAAATAGCAAAGAGTCAGAATAACTTTAAAGATGTTGCCGATGAAGTTAAGGCTGTAGATGGCAATTCAGTTGTTTTTGATTATAAAGCTACAATTGATGGAAAAGATTTTACTGGTGGCGAAGGGAAAAATACACAATTGATCCTTGGAAAAGATTTATTTATTAAAGGTTTCGACAAACAATTAATTGGTGTAAAAAAAAATGACGAAAAGTTAGTAGAGGCTGTGCTCCCTGAAAATTATCCACAAAAAGAATTTGCTAAGAAAAAAGCTAATTTTGTTTGCAAAATCATAGCTGTAAAAAGATCTGAAGATATAAAAATTGATGATGATTTTGCAAAGAACTTAGGTGCAAAAGATCTTACTGATTTAAAATTATTAGTTTCGAAGCAAATTAATGAAGAGTATAAAAATTCTTTAGATAAGTTAACTAAAACACAAATTTTAAAAGAAATTGAAAATTTTAAAGTTGATGAAATTCCAAGCAACCTAATAGATGAAGAGGTTAAAATATTATCACAAGGGATGAGTGAAGATGATGCTAAAAAAAGCAAAAAAAATTTTGAAATCATAGCTAAAAAAAGAATCAAAGTAGGATTAATCTTAAATGAATTCGGTGAACAGAATAAAATACAAGTTACAGAACAAGAGATTCAAGCAGAAGTTCAAAAACAACTTAGAATGATGCCAGGACAAGAAAAAATGGTTATGGAGTTTTACCAAAAAAACCCATCGGCGTTAGCAAGTTTAAAAGGAACCGTTTATGAAGAGAAGATTATTGATTTAATTAAGAAAAAAGCAAAACTAAATAGAAAAGAAATAAGCAAGGATGAAGCTGAAAAAATATTAAAAGAACATCAAAAACAAGATCATGACCATAACCACGATCATGATCACTCAGAAGAAAAAAAAGTTGACCCTAAAAAAGCTTCAACAAAGCCGAAAGTTGAAAAAACTAAAGCAAAAAAAGTTAGCAAAAAGTAATCACAAGTTGTATAAGTTAAAAGAATCAATTTATGACAATAGATTTTTCTGAACAAATGAACAATTTAGTCCCTATGGTGGTGGAGCAGTCCAACAAGGGTGAAAGAGCTTATGATATTTATTCAAGGCTTCTAAAAGAGAGAATAATTTTTTTAGTTGGCCCCATTAATGACAATGTTGCATCTCTAGTTACAGCTCAGCTTTTATTTTTAGAATCTGAAGATCCTAAAAAAGAAATTAATTTATATATAAATAGTCCTGGTGGACTTGTTACTGCAGGTCTTGGAATTTATGACACAATGCAATATATTAAGCCTGATGTTTCAACTTTATGTATCGGACAAGCAGCATCAATGGGATCCTTTTTATTAGCTGCTGGTAAAGAAGGCAAAAGATTTTCACTACCAAATTCTAGAATAATGGTTCATCAACCATCAGCTGGATTTCAGGGGCAAGCAACAGATATTGAAATACATGCCAATGAAGTTTTAGCATTAAAAAAAAGACTTAATGAAATTTATTCAAAACATACTAATAAATCTGTTGATGATATTAAAAAAGGGCTAGAGCGAGATAACTTTATGACGCCTGAAGTTGCTAAAGATTTTGGTCTAATCGACGAAGTGGTAGAAAATAGGTCTTAATACACAACATCTAGATAGTTACTAAACGTACACTTGATTAGTGAGACTCATTTATATTAAAGTACATTAACTGATTCGTTAATAAAATTTATGACTACTAATAATAAAAATATTCTTTACTGTTCATTTTGCGGCAAAAGCCAACATGAAGTTAGAAAATTAATCGCAGGTCCTACAGTATTTATTTGTGATGAGTGCGTAGAACTTTGCATGGATATTATTAAGGAAGAAAGCAAAGATAATTTTGTTAAACATCAAGATGGATTACCACCTCCTAAAGAAATTTGTGCAGTATTGGATGACTATGTTATTGGTCAACCACATGCAAAAAAAGTTTTATCAGTAGCTGTACATAATCATTACAAAAGACTTAATTATGAAAGTAAAACCAGCAAGACTGTTGAGCTTTCTAAATCTAATATTCTTCTAGTTGGGCCCACAGGTTGTGGTAAAACTTTATTAGCCCAAACATTGGCCAGAATTTTAGATGTACCTTTTACAATGGCAGATGCTACTACTCTAACAGAAGCTGGTTATGTTGGAGAAGATGTTGAAAATATAATTTTAAAACTTTTACAAGCTGCAGACTATAATGTTGAGAAAGCTCAAAGAGGAATTGTTTATATTGATGAAGTTGACAAGATTAGTAGAAAGTCTGAAAATCCATCAATTACTAGAGATGTTTCTGGTGAAGGTGTGCAACAAGCTTTGCTGAAGATTATGGAAGGAACTGTTGCAAGTGTACCACCACAGGGAGGAAGAAAACATCCTCAGCAAGAATTTTTGCAAGTAGACACAACTAACATCTTATTTATTTGTGGAGGAGCCTTTGCTGGTTTAGATAAAATAATTTCTCAAAGAGATAAAGGTACTTCAATTGGATTTGGTGCAAATGTTAAGAAAACTGATGATAAAAAAATAGGTGAATGGATGAAAAGCTTAGAACCTGAAGATTTATTAAGGTATGGTTTGATACCTGAATTTATTGGAAGACTACCCATGATTGCAACTCTAGAAGATCTTGATGAAAAATCTTTAGTTAAAATATTACATGAGCCAAAAAACTCCTTAATTAAACAATATCAAGAATTATTTAAATTAGATGGAGCAAAGTTAAATTTTAAAGATAGTGCTATTAAAGAAATTGCTCAAAAAGCAATTAATAAAAAAACTGGCGCAAGAGGGCTTAGATCAATTTTAGAAAATATATTATTAAAAACTATGTATGATTTACCAAGCAAGGACAATATAGAGGAAGTGATTGTCGATGCTAGTGCTGCCAAAGGCTTAACTCAACCCATTTTAGTTCACTCAAAGAATAATAGCAAAATAAAGACTGACAAAACATCAGCAGCTTAATTTGGCGTTAATAACTCATAAATAGCTATTGCAATATTATATTTAATATCCATATTTAGAACATGGATGTCAAAATCGAGAAACCTTTATTACCTTTAAGAGATATTGTTGTCTTCCCTAATATGGTTATTCCATTATTTGTTGGGAGGGATAAGTCTATCTCAGCTTTAAACGAGGTAATGAAAAAAGATAAAAAAATAATTCTTGTTACACAAAAAAATTCAGATGTTGATGATCCTAAAAAAGCAGATGTTTTTACTTATGGTTGCGAAGGAAATATTTTACAACTATTAAAATTACCTGATGGTACAGTAAAAGTCTTAGTTGAAGGAAGTAAAAGAGTTAAGATTTTAAATTTTAAGGATAATGATAAATTTATTATTTGTGAATATGCTCATCACTATGATACTACAATTAAAGATGAAGATTTAATTCCACTAGCAATGACAGCAGTTAGAAGACTGGAAAAATTAACATCAATTAATAAAAAGGTTTCAAGTGAAACAATTAATAGTATTAAAAAGTTAACAGAAGCATCTCATATTGCTGACAATATTGCCTCTCATTTAACAGCAACGATTGCTGAAAAGCAGCAAATTTTTGAAACACTAGATGTAAAAAAAAGACTTAACTCTATAATTAAAATTATAGAAAATGAGACCAGCATTATCGGAGTTGAAAAAAGAATTAGAGGTAGGGTTAAAACTCAAATGGAGAAAACCCAGAGAGAGTATTATTTAAATGAGCAACTTAAAGCTATTCAAAAAGAATTAGGTGAGATTGAAGATGGCAAAGATGAAACCTCAAGTCTGAATAAATCTATTTTAAAATCTAAAATGCCAAAAGATGTAGAAAAAAAATGTATGGCAGAGCTTAAAAAGTTAAAAAATATGAGCCCCATGTCTGCTGAGGCTACTGTAATTAGAAATTATTTAGATTGGATGATTGATCTACCTTGGTTTAAAAAAAGTGAAGTTGCTGTTGATTTAAAAAAAGCACTAGCAGTGCTAGATGCTGATCATTTTGGTTTAGAAAAAGTAAAAGAAAGAATTATTGAATTTTTAGCTGTTCAAAAAAGAATGGAAAAGATTAAAGGTCCAATTCTATGTTTAGTTGGCCCTCCAGGAGTTGGAAAGACATCGTTAGGTAAATCAATTGCAAAGGCTACAAATAGAGAGTTTGTGAGAGTTTCTGTTGGTGGTATGCGTGATGAAGCTGAAATTAGAGGTCACAGAAGAACTTATATTGGATCTTTACCAGGAAAAATTATTCAAATGATGAAGAAAGCAGGAACTAAAAACCCTTTAATTCTCCTCGATGAGATAGATAAAATTGGAAACGACTATAGAGGTGATCCATCTTCTGCTTTGTTAGAGGCACTGGACCCAGAACAAAATTCAACATTTAATGATCACTACCTAGAGGTAGATTATGATTTATCTGATGTTATGTTTGTAACAACAGCAAATACATTAAATATTTTGCCACCACTTTTAGATAGAATGGAGGTAATCAGATTAGCTGGCTATACAGAAGATGAAAAAATTAATATTGCAAATAAATACCTTCTACCAAAACAAATTAAAGACAATGGTGTTAAAGAAAAAGAAATGACACTATCAGAGGATATTATTAAAGAAATTATTAGAAGCTACACAAAAGAGTCCGGTGTTAGAAATTTAGAAAGAGAAATTTCAAAAGTTGCAAGAAAAGTTGTTAAAAAAGTTGTAACAGGTGAAGAACAAGAAGTTAAAATAGATTTAAAAAATTTATCAGATTATCTGGGAATACAAAAATTTAAGTTTGGTGAACTAGAAAATGAAGATAAAATTGGTGTTGTTACTGGTTTGGCTTGGACCGAGTATGGTGGTGAAATTCTTAAAATTGAAACCGTTATTATGCCTGGCAAGGGTAGAATGCAAATTACAGGAAAACTTGGTGATGTAATGCAAGAATCTATCAAAGCTGCAAAATCATTTATTAGATCTAAAAGTTTAGATTATGGAATTATTCCACCTTTATTTGAAAAAAAAGATTTTCATATTCATGTTCCAGAAGGTGCTACACCTAAAGATGGACCGTCTGCAGGAATTGGAATGGTCACATCTATAGTGTCAGCGATCACCAATATTCCAGTGAGACGTGATGTTGCAATGACGGGTGAAGTTACATTAACAGGTCAAGTTTTACCTATTGGTGGTTTAAAAGAAAAATTACTAGCTGCTCATAGAGCTGGTATTAAACAAGTTATTATTCCTAAAGAAAATGAAAAAGATTTAGTTGATATGCCAAAAAAAATTACTGATGATATTAAAATAACGTCAGTAGAACATGCCGATGAAGTATTAAAAATAGCTTTGACTAAAGAGTTAAAAAGAGTTGAGTGGGTTGAGGTTGAAAAGATTTCTAAATCAGAGGATAAATCTCAAGCTAGTATTCAATAATTACCAATTTACATTATCCATTCCTTGATGTAATAGTAGCGCTTGTTTTGGGCGGTTAGCTCAGTTGGTAGAGCATCTCGTTTACACCGAGGGGGTCAAAGGTTCGAGTCCTTTACTGCCCACCAAAACAACAAAAAGTGGGGGTGTAGCTCAGTTGGTTAGAGCGATCGCCTGTCACGCGATAGGTCGAGGGTTCGAGTCCCTTCACTCCCGCCACTTTTCCTTATTTTTTTATGTAATATAATATAAAATGAGACGTAAGAGCACTTCAACATGTTATAAAAACTGTTATATAGACTTCATGCTTTCAGATTTTTTAAAAGATTATCTACCAATAATTTTATTTTTAGTTATCGCCCTTGGGTTGAGCTGTGCATTTGTTGTTATAAATTTAATACTCTCACCAAAACATCCTGACCCTGAAAAATTATCAGCTTATGAGTGTGGGTTTGAACCTTTTGAGGATTCTAGAATAGAATTTGATGTTAGATTTTATTTAGTGGCCATTCTTTTTATAATTTTTGATTTAGAGATAGCTTTCCTTTTTCCATGGGCAATCTCCCTGGGAAATATTGGCCTATTAGGTTTTTCCTCAATGATGATTTTTCTATTTATACTAACAATTGGTTTTATTTACGAGTGGAGAAAGGGTGCTCTAGATTGGGAGTAATATTATAAATATGAATTTAGAAGAAAAAAATAAACAAATACCAGAAGAATTTAAAAAACTTTCTGAAGATTTTAGCAAAAATGGTTTTATTACAACATCGCTTGATAATCTTATTAATTGGTCAAGAGCAGGATCATTACATTGGATGACTTTTGGTTTAGCCTGTTGTGCAGTAGAAATGATGCAAACAGCTATGCCAAGATATGATTTGGAAAGATTTGGAGCCGCACCTAGAGGCTCACCTAGACAATCAGATGTTATGATTGTTGCAGGAACTTTAACGAATAAAATGGCACCAGCCCTAAGAAAAGTTTATGATCAAATGCCAGAACCAAGGTACGTTATATCTATGGGTAGTTGTGCTAATGGTGGAGGTTATTATCATTACTCTTATTCTGTTGTTCGAGGCTGTGATAAAATTGTTCCTGTTGACATATACGTTCCTGGATGTCCACCTTCAGCTGAAGCATTACTCTATGGAATTATGCAACTCCAAAAAAAAATTAGAAACAGAGGATCTTTTGATAGATAATTATTATGATTAATTTAACAGATCTTGAAAAAAAAATTAATTCAGAACTTACAACTAAGATTAAAAAAACTGAAATTAGGCATGACCAGCTTTATATAAATATTGATAGCAAAGATTTGATAGATGTCACATTATTTATTAAGAGTAATAAAAATACAAAATTTAGACAATTGATTGATATAACGACAGTTGATTATCCTGAAAATACTCAACGCTTTAAAATGGTTTATTTGTTTCTAAGTCATGAGTTTAACCAACGTATAATATTAAGTTGTTTAATTAGTGAAAATGAAGTTATTCCATCTTTAACATCAATATATCCAGCTGCAAACTGGATGGAACGTGAAGTTTTTGATATGTATGGAGTTAAATTTAAGGATCATCCTGATTTAAGAAGAATACTTACAGATTATGATTTTGAAGGTCACCCATTAAGAAAAGATTTCCCTTTAACTGGGCATACAGAAGTTAGGTACAGCGAGGACCAAAAAAAAGTAATTAAAGAACCAGTAAAATTAGAACAAAATTATAGAAATTTTGATTATGAAAGTCCTTGGGAAGGAACCAAATATATAAAAAAACAAACAGATCAAGAAAATGACAAAAAAAACTAAAACACTAAATCTCAATTTTGGACCACAGCACCCTGCAGCTCATGGCGTGTTAAGGTTAATTTTAGAACTGGATGGTGAGGTTGTTGAGAAAGCAGATCCTCACATTGGACTTTTACATCGTGGCACTGAGAAATTAATAGAAAACAAGACATATATGCAAGCTGTACCTTATTTTGACAGACTTGATTATGTTGCTCCTATGAATCAAGAGCATGCTTTTGCTTTAGCAATAGAAAAAATACTAAAAATAAATGTACCAATAAGAGCTCAATTCATAAGAGTTATGTTTTGTGAGATTGGAAGGATTTTAAGTCACATATTAAATGTAACTACTCAAGCACTAGATGTTGGTGCTTTAACACCTTCACTTTGGGGTTTTGAAGAACGTGAAACTTTAATGACTTTTTACGAAAGAGCTTCTGGCTCAAGGTTGCACGCAAATTATTTTAGAGCAGGAGGCGTTCATCAAGATTTACCAATGGGTCTAGAAGAAGATATAGGTAAGTTTTGTGAATCCTTTCCTAAAATAATTGATGACCTTGAAACATTACTAACTGATAATAGAATATTTAAGCAAAGAAATGTTGATATTGGAATTGTAACTAAAGAGGATGCTTTAGATTACTCTTTTAGTGGTGTTATGATTAGAGGATCAGGTGTTCCATGGGATTTAAGAAAATCACAACCATACGAATGCTATGAACAGTTGGATTTTAAAATACCTATTGGAAAAAATGGTGATTGTTATGATAGATATTTGTGTAGAATTGACGAAATGAGAGAGAGTATTTTTATAATTAAACAATGTTTGTCTAAAATGACCAAAGGACCCATTAAATCATCAGATGGAAAAATTAGCCCTCCACCAAAAAAAGATATTAAACAATCTATGGAAGCTTTAATTCACCATTTTAAATTATTTACCGAAGGTTACCGTGTAGATAAAGATGAAATTTACACTGCTGTTGAAGCTCCAAAGGGTGAGTTTGGTGTTTACTTGATATCGGACGGTTCTGGTAAGCCATATAAATGTAAAATAAGAGCACCAGGCTTTTCTCACTTAGCTTCAATGAATTATTTAATTAAAGGCCATATGTTAGCTGATGTACCTGCAGTATTAGGTTCATTGGATATTGTTTTTGGAGAGGTTGATAGGTAATGAGCTTAAGAAGACCTTCAAAAGAACAGCCTGAAAATTTTGAATTTAATTCCACTTCATTAGAGGCTGCTAAAAAAATTGTAGCAAAATATCCAAAAGACAAACAACAAAGTGCTGTAATGGCTTTACTTTATATAGCGCAAAAACAAAATAATAACTGGATTCCATTAGCTGCCATGAAGTATATTGGTAAATATTTAAATATGCCTTATATAAAGGTTTATGAAGTGGCAACATTTTACACAATGTATAACCTTGCTCCTGTTGGTAAAAATTTTATTCAAGTTTGCACTACCACACCATGTATGATTAGAGGTGCATATAAAATTGTTCAAGCCTGTAAAGAAAAAATTTCTGAAAATGAAAATGAATTATCAATAGATCAAAGCTGTTCCTGGATGGAAGTTGAGTGTTTAGGTGCTTGTGTTAATGCCCCCATGATGCAAATTAATGATGACTATTTTGAAGACCTAGATAAGGAAAAAACATTAAAAATTTTAGATAAGATCCTAAGTGGTGCTTCACCTGAACCAGGATCATATAGAGGTCGTATAAACAATGAACCAGAAAATAACAGAAAAACACTTATGGACTTAAAAGATGCTTAAAGACAAAGATAGAATATTTCAGAATTTATATAATGATAGGGGTTCAGACGTTGAGTCTTCAAAGAAAAGAGGTGACTGGATAAACACTAAAGATTTAATTGATAAGGGTAGAGATTGGATAATAAATGAAGTTAAAGCTTCAGAACTTAGAGGTAGAGGTGGAGCTGGATTTCCAACTGGTTTAAAATGGTCTTTTGCTCCAAAAGAACTTGGTTTAAGACCTCATTATTTAGTGATAAATGGAGACGAGTCAGAGCCAGGCACCTGTAAAGACAGGGATATCTTGAGATTTGAACCTCATAAATTAATTGAGGGCTGTTTGATTGCTGCATACGCTGTTCAAGCACATGTCTGTTATATTTATATAAGAGGAGAATATTTTTTAGATGGTGAGAAACTTCAAGCTGCAATTGATGAAGCTTATAAAAAAAATTTAATAGGAAAAAATTCATCAGGAAGTGGTTGGGACCTAGATATTTATATTCATTATGGTGCAGGTGCTTATATATGTGGTGAAGAAACTGCTTTGCTTGAAAGTATAGAAGGTAAAAAAGGTCAACCTAGATTAAAACCACCCTTTCCAGCTTTAATTGGTCTTTATGGGTGTCCAACTATAATTAACAATGTTGAAACTATAGCAGTAGTTCCAACTATATTAAGAAGAGGTGGCAAGTGGTTTGCATCTTTAGGTAAAGCAAAAAATACAGGAACAAAAATTTTCTGTATTTCTGGAAATGTTAATAATCCATGCAATGTTGAAGAAGAAATGAGCATATCTCTTAAAGAGCTAATAGAAGTTCATGCTGGTGGAGTAATTGGAGGATGGAATAATTTACAAGCTGTAATACCTGGTGGTTCTTCAATGCCTTTAATACCAAAAAAAACTTGTGAAACTTTGACAATGGATTTTGACTCACTTGTGGCAGAAAAAAGTGGATTAGGAACGGCAGGAATTGTTGTTATTAATAAAGATCAGGACATCATTAAATGTATGGCAAGGATTGCTAGATTTTATAAACATGAAAGCTGTGGCCAGTGCACACCTTGTAGAGAGGGTTCGGGGTGGATGTGGAGAATGCTTGAAAGAATGGCCAAAGGTGAAGCCTCAAGAGATGAAGTTGATATGTTGGCAGATGTCACTACTCAAATTGCAGGACATACTATCTGTGCTTTTGGAGAAGGTTCCTCATGGCCTGTACAGGGTTTATTAAGGCATTTTAAAAAAGAAATTGAAGAAAGAAATAATTTTAATCCAACTTTTGATAAGGAAAAAAATATTCCTTACTTAGTTGATCAACATTTATTAAATAAAAAAGATGCTTAAATTAAAAGTTAATGAAATTGATATAGAGGTTGAAGAAGGTTTGACAGTACTCCAAGCATGTGAAAAAGCAGGAGTTGAAATCCCAAGATTTTGTTATCATGAAAAATTATCTATAGCGGGTAATTGTAGAATGTGTTTAGTGGAAATAGAAAAATCTCCTAAACCTGTAGCTTCATGTGCAATGCCTGCAACTGAAGGAATGAATATTAAAACAAATACTGAGTTTGTTGAAAAAGCAAGAAAGGGAGTGATGGAATTTTTGTTGGCTAACCATCCTTTGGATTGTCCTGTTTGTGATCAGGGTGGCGAATGTGATTTGCAAGATCAATCAATGTTTTATGGTGTAGATAAGTCAAGATACAAAGAAAATAAGAGAGAAGTTTCTGAAAAAAATATGGGTCCTTTAATCAAAACGCAAATGACTAGATGCATACATTGTACTAGATGTGTCAGGTTTGCAACAGAGGTTGCTGGTGTTCCAGAGATTGGAGCCATAGGTAGAGGTGAGGATATGCAAATTACAACATATCTAGAGCAGTCTATGCAATCAGAACTATCAGCTAATGTTGTGGATTTATGTCCCGTTGGTGCTTTAACATCTAAACCATACGTATTTGAAGCTAGACCGTGGGAATTAAAAAAAACTGAATCTATTGATGTAATGGATGCTATTGGTTCCAATATAAGAGTTGACACATATGGATGGGAAGTAAAAAGAATTTTACCAAGAATTAATGAAGATATTAATGAAGAGTGGATTTCAGATAAAACTAGATATGCTTGTGATGGCCTGTTAAACCAACGTCTAGATACACCCTTTATAAAATATAATGGTAAATTTGAGAAAGCATCATGGAGTGAAGCTTTTAATATAATTAAGTCTAAATTTAAAAATGCTGACAAAGATAAGATATGTGGAATTACTGGCGATCTAGTTAACATGGAAACCTTATATTTATTTAAAGAGTTTTTTAATAAAACACTAGGTTCATACAATGTTGAATCAAGAAGTGACCATACATATCTAAACCCGCAAAAAAGAGAAAATTATTTATTTAATTCAAAAATTAATGGAATAGAAGAAGCAGATTTTATTCTACTTATAGGAAGTAATCCCAGGTATGAAGCAACAATTTTAAATGCACGTATTAGAAAAGCATATTTACAAAATAAAACAAAAATAATTTCTTTAAATGATATTGGTGATCTTACTTATCCATATGAGTCTTTAGATGGTAATATTGAAAATATTAAAAAAATTACAGAAGATAATCATGAAATATCTAGCTTAATTAAAAATGCTAAAAAACCTTTAATCATCTTTGGTCAATCTAGTCTAAAAACGAAATCTGCAAAATATATTTTTGAATCTATTAAATTTTTTTTGGAAAAAAATAATAAAATATCAGACGAGTGGAATTCTTTAAATACAATTTCAGAAAATGCTGCTACAGTTGGTAGCTTTGACTTAGGATTATATAAAACTGAAGATGGTTCCAATGAAGTGTTGAAAGATTTAGAAAATCATAAATTTGAAATTGTTTACTTATTAGGTGTGGACAATCTTAAATTTGAAAAAAAAAGTGAATTTATAATTTATCAAGGAAGTCACGGAGATAAAGGTGCAGAGATGGCAGATATTATACTTCCAGGAGCCACTTATACAGAACAAAATGGTTATTTTACAAACCTAGAA
Source organism: Candidatus Pelagibacter sp. Uisw_092 (assembly GCF_047729545.1). Taxonomy (GTDB): domain Bacteria; phylum Pseudomonadota; class Alphaproteobacteria; order Pelagibacterales; family Pelagibacteraceae; genus Pelagibacter. Next base: position 479,733 of record NZ_CP159824.1, read on the forward strand.
GGTAAATTGCAAAAAGCTTTTAAAGCCTCTTATCCACCAGAAGAAGCAAAAGAAGACTGGTTGATAATAAATGAATTAGCTGAAGCAATGAATCATAGAAAATTATTCAATGATAAAGATGAGTTAGATAGCAGCATGCTTAATCAAATAAATTTATATATTGAAAAAAATAATTCTATTAAATCTTCTGATGTTAAAAATTCAGAGTTTAAACAAGAAATTTTAAAGATTGATAATGAAGATTATTATTATTCAAATGCTATAGCTAGAGCTTCTAAGACGATGTTTGAATGCAAGACTTCTAAGGCTAATTTTAAATCAACTGGCACAGAAAGTTAATAGTATGGAATACTTAACTGTAATCTTTTCAGAAACTTATAAAATTTTATTTTTATTAGTCCCAGTTCTTGTTTCTGTTGCGATGATTGTTTGGCTTGATCGTCGTATCTGGGCCTTTGTGCAAAAAAGACAAGGACCTAATGTTGTTGGACCTTTTGGTTTACTTCAGTCTTTGGCTGATGCATTAAAATATATATTTAAAGAAGTTATTATTCCATCAAGCTCTAATAAGGTGATATTTATATTAGCACCAATTGTTACCATGACTTTAGCATTAGTATCTTGGGCTGTTATCCCTTTTAGCGCAACACAAGTACTTGCAGACATCAATGTGGGTATTCTTTATTTATTTGCCGTTTCATCTTTAGGGGTTTATGGGATTATTATGGGTGGTTGGGCTTCGAATTCAAAATATCCTTTTTTAGGTGCAATTCGATCTGCTGCTCAAATGGTATCATACGAGGTTTCAATAGGTGTTATTATAATCAACGTTTTGCTTTGTGTTGGTTCACTAAACTTAAACGATATAGTTTTGGCTCAAGAGAACTTATGGTTCGTGATTCCGCTATTCCCAATGTTTGTAATTTTTTTTATTTCTGCTTTAGCTGAAACTAATCGACCACCATTTGACCTCCCCGAGGCTGAAGCGGAACTCGTTGCTGGATATCAAACTGAATACTCTGGAATGATGTATGCAATGTTTTGGTTGGGCGAATATGCAAACATTCTTCTTATGTGTGCTATGGGATCAATTCTCTTTTTAGGAGGGTGGTTGTCACCAATTGAAATTTACCCATTCAATTTAATACCAGGAGCTATTTGGTTAATTTTCAAGATTTTATTTCTTTTTGTATTATTTGCATTGGTAAAAGCTATTGTGCCAAGATATAGATATGATCAATTAATGAGATTAGGTTGGAAAATTTTCTTACCTTTATCACTTATATGGGTTGTTCTAACAGCAAGTTACTTATTTTATTTTAATTTATTACCAATTAATTAATTATGAAAATTTCCAGAATATTTAAAACTATTTTTATGCTAGATTTTTTAGGAGGTTTTTTTATTGCTTTAAGAGAACTTTTTAAATCTAAAAAAACAATTAATTATCCTTTTGAAAAAGGAAAAATTAGCCCTCGTTTTAGAGGTGAGCATGCTTTGAGAAGATATCCTGATGGTGAAGAAAGATGTATTGCATGCAAATTGTGTGAAGCTGTATGTCCAGCACAAGCGATCACCATTAAATCAACCGAAAGAGCAGATGGAAGCAGAAAAACTACCAGATATGATATTGACATGATGAAGTGTATTTATTGTGGTCTTTGTGAGGAATCATGTCCAGTGGATGCAATTGTTCAAGGGCCAAATTTTGAATTTTCAACAGAAACTAGAGAAGAACTATATTATAATAAAGAAAAACTTTTAGATAACGGTGATAGATGGGAAAATATTTTAGCAGCTAACATTAGAGCAGACAAACCTTATAGATAATTATTATGTTAGCACACGCAATTTTTTTTTATATTTTTTCATTTATAGCAATTGTTTCAGCAATAATGGTTACTGTTTCTAAAAATACAGTTCATTCTGTTTTTTTTTTAATTTTAGATTTTATTAGTATTTCCTGTTTATTTATAATGATAGGTGCAGAATTCCTTGGAATGATTATGCTAATTGTTTATGTGGGTGCTGTAGCTGTTTTATTTTTATTTGTTGTTATGATGTTAAATGTAGCCCAGCAAAAAAATCAATGGTTCAGTGCAAAGGAAAGTTCAAAGCATATTCCTGTTGGTTTGATTATTAGTGTAATTATATTTTTTGAATTAATAATTGTAATTGGTGGATGGAAATATAAACCTGATTTATTTTCAGCTATGTCCTTAACTGTTGATAAAGAAGTTACTAATACACACGCTATAGGTTATGTTTTATATACAGACTACATTCATATTTTTCAATTAAGTGGGATGGTATTGTTAGTTGCAATGATTGGTGCCATCGTTCTCACTTTCAGACAAAGATCTGGTGTTAAAAGACAAAGTTATTTCAGTCAAATATCAAGAGAAAGATCTGACGGTGTTGAATTAATGGATGTTGAAAGTAATAAGGGAGTTAAATCTGATGATTGATATTGGTTTAGGTCACTACCTTACTTTAGGAGCTATAATATTCACGATTGGCATTGTTGGTATATTTTTAAACAGAAAAAATATCATAGTAATATTAATGAGTATCGAGCTTATTCTATTAGCAGTAAATATTAACATGGTGGCTTTCTCTATATTTTTGAATGACATAACAGGTCAAATTTTTACACTCTTTATATTGACTGTAGCAGCTGCAGAAGCTGCCATAGGTTTAGCAATTATAGTTGTTTATTATCGAAACTCCTCAACAATTAGAGTTGAAGATATAAATAGTTTGAAAGGTTAAATATGGAATTAGCTTTAATATTTCTTCCTTTATTAGCCTCAATAACTTCAGGTTTTTTTGGTAAATATTTGGGTGATAGAAACTCGGAGATTATAACTAGTCTTTTCGTGTCAATTTCAGCACTTCTCTCAATTGTATTATTCTATCAAGTAATTGTTAACGAATATGAAAATAATGTTGTTGTAGCAACTTGGATTAATTCTGGAACCTTAGATGTTAATTGGTCTATTAAAGTTGATGCTTTATCATCGGTAATGCTTGTTGTTGTAACTTTAGTTTCGGCTTTAGTACATATTTATTCAATTGGCTATATGTCTCACGATCCACATAAGCCAAGGTTCATGGCTTATTTATCACTTTTTACTTTTTCAATGTTAACTTTGGTTACATCTGATAATTTTCTTCAATTATTCTTTGGATGGGAGGGAGTAGGACTTTGTTCGTATTTCTTGATTGGCTTTTGGTTTAAAAAAGACTCAGCAAATGCAGCTGCAATAAAAGCCTTTGTAGTAAATAGAGTGGGTGACTTTGGTTTTGCCTTAGGGATTTTTTTAATTTTTTACTTATTTGGCACTGTAAACTATGCAGAAGTTTTTAATCAAATACCACAAATTGCTGAAAAAAAACTTTTATTTTTAGGAATGAATTTTGGAGCAATCGATTTAATTTGTATACTTTTATTCATAGGAGCTATGGGTAAATCAGCTCAAATTTTTTTACACACATGGTTACCAGATGCTATGGAAGGTCCTACTCCAGTATCTGCATTAATACATGCTGCTACGATGGTTACAGCAGGTGTTTTTTTGATTGTTAGATGCTCCCCAATCTTTGAATATTCCCCTTTAACTTTAAATATTATTACAATAGTTGGAATGACAACTGCTTTTTTTGCTGCAACTGTAGCTATGGTTCAAGCAGATATAAAAAAAATTATTGCTTATTCAACATGTAGTCAACTAGGTTATATGTTTTTTGCTGCAGGAGTGGGTGCTTATAACGTTGCAATGTTTCATTTATTTACCCATGCATTTTTCAAGGCATTACTTTTTCTAGGATCAGGATCTGTAATTCACTCATTTAAAGACGAACAAGATATAAATCAAATGGGAGGTGTTTATAAAAAACTTCCATACACTTATACTTTTATGATTATTGGCACATTAGCTCTTACAGGTTTCCCCTTTCTTTCTGGTTTTTACTCAAAAGATGCAATTATAGAATTTGCTTATCTTAGAGGCAATACAGTTGGTTATTATGCTGCTGGTGTCGGCATTTTAACAGCATTACTTACTTCTATATATTCTTGGAGATTAATTTTTAAAACATTTCATGGAAATTATAATAATAAAAAATCAAAAATTGAAGAAATACACGAATCACCTATGGTGATGCTTATACCCTTGTTTGTATTAGCAGTTGGTGCAATTTTTGCAGGGCTTTTGTTTAAAGATTTATTTATTGGTCATGGAGGGGAAAATTATTTTTGGGGAGACTCTATTAAGTTTATAACTCCATTAAGCACAGATCACCCACCATTATGGGTTATTTTAATTACACCGATACTTGTTCTTTTATCTATACCTATTGCTTACTATTTATTTGTAAAAAATAAAGAATTACCAAATCAATTTGTTCAATCTAACAAACCACTATATAATTTTTTAGTTAACAAATGGTATTTTGATGAATTGTATGACTATATATTTATTCAATCTTCCAAAAAAATTGGGTTATTTTTTTGGAAAACAATAGACGTAAAAATTATTGATAAATTTGGACCTGATGGCCTTTCTCTATTAATCAAAAACTTATCATTGAAAGCTAGTAAATTTCAAAGTGGATTCATTTATCAATATGCCTTTATGATATTGATTGGTCTTTCTGCTTTATTAACCTTTTTAATTTTACACTAATGAATTTTCCAATTTTATCATCTCTAATTCTTTTACCTACCATTGGAGCATTATTTTTATTATTTTCAAAAGATAGAAATTCAAATACAGTTAAATATGTTGCTTTGTTTGCTTCTTTTGTTAACTTTTTAATTTCAATTTATTTATGGTATTTATTTGATCCCTCAACATCAAGCTTTCAGTTTGTTGAAGACAGAGAATGGTTAAAAGGATTTATTAATTATAAAGTTGGTATAGATGGTATATCAATTCTATTTATTATTTTAACAACCCTTATAACTCCACTTTGTATTATATCAGTTAACAATACAATTAAAGATAGATTGAGAGATTTTCTTATTGCAATATTAGTGATGGAAAGTTTAATGATAGGGGTTTTTTGTTCACTTGATTTAGTTGTATTTTACTTATTTTTTGAAGCAGGGTTAATTCCTATGTTTTTAATTATTGGAATTTGGGGTGGGGCAAGAAGAGTTTACTCTGCTTTTAAATTTTTTTTATACACTTTACTTGGCTCAGTTTTAATGTTAGTTGCAATAATTTCAATTTATTGGATTGCTGGCACGACCGATATAATACAACTTTATGAATTGGGTATTGATACAAAATATCAAAATTTATTGTGGCTTGCTTTTTTTAGCTCTTTTGCTGTTAAAACACCTATGTGGCCTGTTCATACTTGGTTACCTGATGCTCACGTAGAAGCACCAACTGCTGGTTCGGTTCTTCTTGCTGCAATTCTATTAAAAATGGCCGGATACGGTTTTATTAGATTCTCATTAGGCTTATTTCCTATAGCCTCAGAATTATTTACTCCTTTAGTGTATTCATTAAGTTTAATTGCAATTATTTATGCGTCTCTAGTTGCCTTAATGCAAGAAGATATGAAAAAACTAATAGCATATTCTTCTGTAGCGCATATGGGGTTTGTAACTTTAGGAATTTTTACAATTACACAGCAGGGTATTGAAGGAAGTATAATTCAAATGATTAGTCATGGGCTTGTTTCAGCTGCATTATTTCTATGTGTGGGTGTTGTTTATGATCGTATGCACTCAAGACTAATCAAGACTTATGGTGGTCTAGTTTCTGTGATGCCTAAATATTCAATTTTATTTATGCTGTTTACTTTGGCCGCATTGGGACTTCCAGGCACTAGTGGCTTTATAGGAGAATTTTTAATTTTAATGGGTGCATTCAAGGATAATTTTTTAGTAGCAGTTATTGCTAGTTTTGGTGTTATTTTTGGTGCTGCATATATGTTATGGCTATATAAAAGGGTAGTTTTTGGAAATTTAATAAACAAAGACCTTCTAAAAATACCTGATTTAGATAATTCTGAAAAATTTATTTTATGGAGTTTGGCTATACCAGTATTATTCTTTGGTTTTTACCCAGAACCACTTTTTAACACGATTGAAGTATCGGTAAATGACTTAATTGAAATGTATAATTTTAACTTAAATATGTTCGGTCCCGAGGTACAAAACTAATGAATAATTTGAATTTTATTTCTCCTGAAATCTTTATCTCTTTATCGATAATGTTTTTATTAATTTTGGGTGTTTTTAAAAGAAATAGCTCAAGTTTAATTCATAATCTTTCAATAGGGCTTTTATTGATTACTGGAATTTTAATTTTAAATAATCCTTTTGATAGAGCCGTGACCTTATTTGGAAATGGTTATGTAATTGACAACCTCTCATCTTTAATGAAAATTTTTACAATTTTAGGTGGAGCTTTTGTATTATCAATTTCAACAAAATATTTAAAGATATCTCAAATTTTCTTAATTGAGTATCCAATTTTAATCCTTTGTTCAATTTTAGGAATGATGGTTATGATTAGTTCTAACGATCTCATAGTTTTTTATATTGGACTTGAATTACAATCATTAGCTTTGTACGTTTTAGCATCATTTAATAGAGATCAATTAAAATCATCTGAATCAGGTCTTAAATATTTTGTATTAAGTGCACTTTCTTCTGGTTTATTACTTTATGGCTGTTCTCTAATTTATGGGTTTTCTGGATCAACTAATTTTAATATTATTAGTAATTCAATGGATTCTACTCATTATGGCTTAACATTCGGAATAGTTTTTATCCTAGTGGGATTAGCTTTTAAAATATCTGCTGTACCATTTCATATGTGGGCGCCTGATGTTTATGAAGGATCACCAACATCTGTAACATTGTTTTTTGCTATAGTACCTAAGGTTGCAGCTTTGACTGTCTTTATTAGATTCTTATATGTTCCATTTTTTAATATGATTGATCAATGGCAACCTATCATAATTTTTTTATCAATTGCTTCAATGATATTTGGAGCTGTTGCAGCTATTGGACAGAATAATTTAAAAAGATTGGTAGCGTATAGTTCTATCGGTCATATTGGTTACGCTTTAGCAGGACTTTCTGTTGGAACTAACGAAGGTATTCAATCATCTATAGTTTATATTTCTATCTACTTAGTAATGAATCTTGGCTTATTTAGCTGCTTACTTATGATGAAAAGAAACGATCAATACTTTGAAACTATTGATGATTTATCAGGTTTATCAAAAAACCACCCAGTTTTATCGCTGTCATTACTTGTTATACTTTTTTCATTAGCTGGCATTCCACCATTAGCTGGTTTTTTTGCTAAGTTTTATGTATTTAAATCTGTGATTGAACAATCAATGTATTTTTTAGCAATTGTTGGCTTACTATCAACTGTGATAGCTGCCTTTTATTATTTAAGAATAATTAAAGTTATTTATTTTGATGAAGAAAGAGAAAAATATGACACTGATCATAGTATTTGGTTGAGATTATCATTAACTTTTTCAACGTTGTTAATTCTTTTATACTTTATCTTTCCTAGCAAATTAGTGGAAATTGTATCTAGAATTAATATTATTTAATGAAGTTAAAAAAGTTCAATTTTAAAATTGTAAATAGCACAAATGATCTAGCTATTAAAATAATTAAAAATACCGATAATAAATCAGGAATCGTAATTGCAGAGAAACAAAAAAGAGGAAGAGGTCAATATGGGAAAAAGTGGACTTCATATAAAGGAAATTTATTTGTAAGCATTTTTTTCCAAGTTAGTCTGGTTCAATTATCAATTAAAGATTTGACAAAAGTTAACTGTCTTTTAGTAAAAAAACTATTATCAAATTTTTATAAAGATAAAATTATGATTAAAAATCCAAATGATTTGTTAATAAATAATAAGAAAATTTCAGGTATATTACAAGAAACACTATTTAAATCAGGTGAAAAATTTATTATTGTTGGGATTGGTATAAATTTGATTAAGAGCCCAACTATAAAAAATTATTTGACTACAAATCTTTTTGACTTAACTGGTGTAAAAATTACACCTAATAATGTAATTTTAAAGCTAAAAAAAATTTATGAATCTTTTATTCCAATATTATCTGAATTTAATATAAAAAACTTAAACAAAAATTTAAAATGATTATTATTGGTGATGTAGGAAATACAGAAACTAAAATTTGTTTGGTAAACTCTAAAAATATTATTATTAAAAGAGTTAGCTTAATAACAAAAAAAATAAATTCTCCTTTACTTAAAAAATCTTTATCCAATCTAATCTTAAAAGATCAACTGATTGACAAATGCTTGTTTTGTAGTGTTGTTCCAAAATCATTTAATAAAATTAAAAGTTTCTTTAATAAAAATTACAAAATTAAATGTCACGAACTGAAAAAGCTTAAACTAAATAAATTAATTAAAATTAAAGTTAACTATAAGCAAATCGGTTCTGATAGATTAGCTAACGCAATTAGCGTTATTAATGATAAAGATAATTTTATAATTTTAGATTTTGGAACCGCCACAACATTTGATGTTTTGATTAAAAATACTTATCATGGTGGTGTTATTGCACCTGGCGTTAAACTCTCACTTGATACATTGACAGATAAAGCAACACAAATCCCTAGAATCAATTTAAAAATAACAAATAAGGTTATTGGCTTAAACACTATTAGTGCGGTTAGAGCTGGTTTTTTTTGGGGCTATAAGGGTTTAATTGACAATATCATTAATTTAATTAAGAAAGAGACCAAGATGTCCTTTAAAATTATAATTACTGGAGGATTTTCTAATTTATTCAAAAATTCAATAAAAACGAAAGTTACATTAAATAAAGACATTACAATTAACGGCCTAATCAGAGCAACTACTTTAATTAAATAAATATGAAAGATGAATTATTATTTTGCCCTTTAGGGGGATCTGGAGAAATTGGTATGAATATGAACTTGTTTGCCTATGGAAAACCAGGCGAGCATAAATGGATCATGGTTGATATAGGAGTAACATTTGCAGATGATACGTTACCAGGAATTGATCTGATTTACCCAGACCCTGGATTTATAGTGGATAAAAAAGAAGACCTTTTAGGAATTATTTTAACTCATGCACATGAAGATCATATAGGAGCGATTGCACATCTTTGGCCCCAATTAAAATGTAAAATTTTTGCTACTCCATTTACTGCAGTCTTGATAAGAGAAAAACTTAAAGAAAAAAATATTGATGCAACTAACTATCTAAAAATAGTTCAATTAAATGGGACAGTAGATTTAGATCCTTTTAAAATAGAGTACATAACTTTAACTCACTCAATCCTTGAGCCCAATGGACTTAGAATTGAAACTCCTGCTGGTGTAATATTGCATACTGGAGATTGGAAGATTGACCCAGAACCACTAATTGGTGAAAAAATTAACTCTGATAGACTTAAAGAGATAGGTAAAGAAGGTGTCCTTGCCATGGTTTGCAATTCAACAAATGTATTTAGCATGGGAAAAGCTGGTTCAGAACTAGATGTAAGAAAAAGTTTATTAAATATTATGGGTAGCCTTAAAAAAAGAATTGTTATGGCTTCTTTTGCATCAAATGTTGCACGTATGGAAACAGCATTTTATTGTGCGGAAAAAACGGGTAGACAAATATCTTTAGTTGGAAGATCCATGCATAGAATATTTAAAGCAGCAAGACAATGTGGATATTTAAAAGATGTTATTGAACCTATAGATGCTCGTGATGCAAAAAAGATTGCTAGAGAAAAAATAGTTTATCTTTGTACTGGTAGCCAAGGTGAACCTATGGCAGCACTAATGAGAATTTCAAGTTATACTCACCCAGATGTATTCATCGAAAAAGATGATGCTGTTATTTTTTCATCTAAAATTATTCCAGGCAATGAAAAAAAATTATATAAATTACAAAATCAATTAGTTAGGGATGGTATTGAAGTTATTTCAGAGGAAAGTGAATTTGTTCATGTTTCTGGACACCCAAATAGAGATGATCTAAGAGAAATGTATGATTGGGTTAAACCTCAATGTGCAGTTCCTGTTCATGGAGAACACAGACACATGATTGAACATATGAAATTTGCACACGAAATGAAAGTTCCACACCCGGTTCAAGTAGAAAACGGTGACATTGTAAAATTAGCTCCAGGTAAACCCCATGTATTTGATAAAGCTCCAAGTGGTAGACTTTATTTAGATGGAAATATGAGTGTTGAGGAAGATGCTCAATCAATTAAAGATAGAAAAAATATAGCTGCTAATGGATATATGGAAGTGACAATTTTAATTACAGTAAAAGGAAATATTCATAAAAGACCTGTATTAACTTTTAGAGGCTTACCTGTATATAATGCTGACGAATTTATATATGAATTAGAAGAAGCAATAGAAAAAACTACTAGAACTTTTTCTATAAAAAGTAAAAAACAAGAATACAATTTAATTGAAGCATTAAAAATTACATGTAGAAAATGCGCTAAAGAATTAACTGGTAAAAGACCATTTATAAATATCAATCTTGTAAGAATATAGATGAGCGCAACAGGTCTTGCTATAATTTATATAATAATTTGGTGGATGGCTTTTTTTATAATTCTTCCAATTGACGTAAATAGACAAAAATCAATTAAAATTGATGGTGAAGATGCTGGTTCCCCTGAAAACCCAAGAATGTTAAAAAAATTCATCTATTGTACTGGTATTACAACTGTTATTTTCATGATAATTTATCTGTTGATAACATATGAAATTTTAAATTTAAGATCTATAATTAATTAAAAATGTACATTTCAAAATCGTTCATACCAATATTAAAAAATAATCCTTCAGAAGCAAAAATTAAATCACACCAATTAATGCTAAGGGTAGGAATGATAAAACAATCTTCCGCAGGTATTTATTCATGGTTACCATTAGGCTTTAAAATAATGAAAAAAATTGAACAGATAGTTAGAGAAGAACAAAACAAAATTGGTGCTCAAGAAATACTGATGCCAACTATTCAGCCTAGTGATATTTGGAAAGAAAGTGGTCGTTATGATGATTACGGAGATGAAATGCTTAGAATTAAAGACAGACAAGGAAGAGAGATGCTTTATGGTCCAACCAACGAAGAGTTAGTTACAGATATATTTAGATCAAGTGTTAAATCTTATAAATCATTACCTCAACTATTGTATCACATACAATGGAAATTTAGAGATGAAGTTAGACCAAGATTTGGAATAATGCGTGGTAGAGAGTTTTATATGAAAGATGCATATTCATTTGATGTAAACGATGAAGATGCAGCTTTCTCTTATAATAAATTTTTTTTTTCTTACTTAAAAACATTTAAAAGGTTGGAACTTGCAGCCATTCCGATGGCAGCTGATACAGGACCTATAGGCGGAAACCTTTCTCATGAATTTATTATTTTAGCAAATACCGGTGAAAGTAAAATTTTTATGGACAAAAGAGTTTTTGATTTAGATGGTGAAGGCTCAATAATGGATAGAAAATCTTTAGAGGATTTAAGAAAAAAATATGAACAATACTATTCTGTTGCTGATGAAAAATTTGATAAAGATGAGTTTGAAAAAAAAGTTTCTGAAGAAAATAGGCTGATCACTAAAGGCATTGAAGTAGGCCATATCTTTTATTTTGGAGATAAATATTCAAAAGCTTTAAATGCGTCTGTAGATCTTCCAGGTGGAAAAAAAGATTTTGTTAAGATGGGCTCATATGGCATTGGTGTGTCAAGGTTAGTAGGTGCCATCATTGAAGCTAAATATGATGACAAAGAAGAAATTATGAAATGGCCTTTTTCTGTAGCACCATATGAACTAGCTATAATTCCAATGATCAATAAAAACGATACATCTGCATTAGACAAAGCTACAAAACTTTTTAAACATTTTAAAAGTAATAATATTGATTCAGTCATTGATGACATGGATGAAAATCTTTCATCTAAAATTAAAAAATTTAATTTGATTGGTGTTCCTTATCAAATAATTATCGGTAAAAAATCAGAAGGTGATTTATTTGAATTCAAAGAGATTGGAAAAGATCCTAAGAACTTAACCATAGATCAAATAACAAAAATTTTAACAGGACTAAAAGAAAAAAATTGATTTCTACATTAGAAAAAGAGATTACATATAGATATCTAAAAACCAGAAAACAAGATGGCTTTTTAAATATCATCTCTATTTTTTCATTTATTGGAATAAGTTTAGGTGTTGCTGTGCTAATTATTGTGATGTCTGTTATGAATGGTTTTAGAACAGAACTAATTAATAAAATTGTAGGATTTAATTCCCATGTAACAGTTAAGCCATACGAAAAGTCAATTAATTTAGAAAAATTAAATGATAAAATTTTGAAAGTAATTTCAAAAGAATTAATACTTAGCAATTCTGGTGAAGCGATTGTTATTAGTAAAGACTACACTAAAGGTCTAGTTTTAAGAGGGTATAATAGTAAAGATTTTGCAAAACTTGATGTTGTTAAAAAAGGAAACTTAATTGGTAAATCCAATAAACTATCAAGAAATTCTATTTCAATAGGTAAAGAACTAAGTTTTAATTTAGACCTAAGTATAGGTGATAGAATATCAGTTATGTCTCCAGTTGGTATTGAAACAATTATTGGTAGTTTACCCAAGCAAGAAACATTTACTATAACCTCGATTTTTGATAGTGGTCTGGCAGATTTTGACGCCAATATAGCATTTATAAATATTGATTCACTGGAAAGCTTCTTTGATTTTGAGAAAAAAAATAGATACTTAGAAATATATCTAAATAATCCATCTAACATTGATAAAATAAAAATACAGATTCAAAAAATATTTGATAATGCGTTTGTATACACGTGGGCCGATATAAATAGCTCCTTATTTTCAGCATTAAAAGTTGAAAGAAATGTAATGTTTATAATCTTATCTTTAATTATTATTGTAGCAGCTTTTAATATTATTTCAGGACTTACAATTTTAGTAAAAAATAAAACTAAAGATATAGCAATACTTAAATCTATTGGTGTATTGAACAAATCTATTATAAAAATATTTTTTTTAGTTGGGGTTATAATTGGAACTACTGCAACTTTCTTTGGGATTTTTTTAGGAGTGATATTTTCTTTATATGTTGAGAATTTAAGAGAATTTTTAAGTAATACTTTTAATATTAGTCTGTTTCCTGAAGAAATTTATTTTTTAAGCACAATGCCTTCTGAAATTAATCCATCATCAATTTTCATTATTTCATTGTGTTCAATTTTCATAACTATCATCGTTTCAATTTTTCCAGCAATAAAAGCATCAAAGTTGGATCCAGTTAAAGGCTTGAAGTATGAATAATTTTATATTATTAAAAAAAATTACAAAATCTTTTTCTAACAATAAGAAAATAAATGTTTTAAAAAAGATTAATTATTCATTTAAAAAAGGTAAAATTTACTCTCTTATGGGTCCATCAGGATCTGGAAAATCTACACTGCTAAATATTTTGTCAATGATAGACAAACCTACAAGTGGATCTTTGTTGATTGATAATGATGCAATAGATTTTGATAATAATACTAATAATGATAAAATTAGGTCCAATAAAATTGGTATTATATATCAACAAAATAATTTGCTTCCTGACTTTACAGCATTAGAGAATGTTTATCTTGCAGGGTTAGCATTAAATAACGATAAAAATAACTCAATTGAAAAAGCCAAAAAAATGATAAAAAAAATGGGACTTTCATCTCGAGAGCATCATTTTCCATCAGAGTTATCGGGGGGTGAGATGCAAAGAATTGCAATAGCTAGAGCACTCATAAATGAACCTGAAATTATATTAGCAGACGAACCCACTGGAAGTCTTGATCAAAAAACTGCAAAAGAAGTTTTTGCTACTTTGTATAATTTAAAGAATAAAAATAGATTAATAATTTATGCAACTCATAATAGATTTTTTGCTAATATGGCTGATTGCAAATTAGAAATGATTGATGGTAATATAAAAACTATCAATGCCAGAATCAAATAATCAAAACTTTAATCATCTAAAGATCCACACACAATATTCAATTTGTGAAGGTGCAATTAAAATTGATAATTTAAAAAATTTTTGCAAAGAAAACAAAATACCTTGCTTAGGGATTTCCGATACATCAAATTTATGTGGTGCACTAGAGTTTGCAGAGAATATCTCTAAAGTTGGAACGCAACCAATTATTGGTACACAAATTTATTTTAAATTTGAGGATACTACTGGATTGCTTCCCTTAATTGCTCTAAATGAAAAAGGATACAAAAGGATTATTGAACTCTCTTCTAGATCCTACCTTGAAAATGATGCTCTTTCTGAACCTCATTTAGATATTAAGGAACTCCTAAAAGACACAGAGGGTGTTTTAATATTGTCTGGAACGATCCAGGGGTTATTTGGTAAATTATTTCAAAAAGGTCGTTTGGAGGAGATAACAAAAATATATAAGATTTTATCATCAAAATTTAATGACAACTTTTATTTAGAAATACAGAGACACGGTGATCAAAATGAAATTGCTTTTGAAAAATTTAATTTGCAACAATCTTCAAAAATCAAAGTAGCAATTATTGCAACTAATGAAGTTTACTATCTAACAACTGATATGCATGAAGCACATGATGCACTAACCTGTATTGGCTCCAAAACTTATGTTAATGAAAAAAACAGAATTAAGTACAGCAATCAACACTATTTTAAATCTAATGAAGAAATGTCTGAATTATTCTCAGATCTTCCAGAGGCTTTAGAAAATAATTTGAACCTACCATTCAAATGTAATTTTAGACCACAATTTTCTAAGCCTGTGTTGCCAAATATCAGCTCTGAAAAAGAAGGTAGTGCTGATGAAATACTTAAAAAGGACTCATTAGATGGGTTGAAAGAAAAATTTCAAAAAGTTTTTAAGATTGAAGTAAATAATTTAGATAATAATGAAAAATTTTTCAAATATAAAGACAGATTAGATCATGAGCTAAAAATCATCATTGAAATGAAATATCCTAGTTATTTTTTAATTGTCTCTGATTACATTAAGTGGGCTAAGAATAACGATATTCCAGTAGGACCTGGTAGAGGATCTGGAGCAGGCTCACTTGTTGCATGGTGCCTGTCCATTACAGATGTTGATCCAATAAAATTTAATTTGATATTTGAAAGATTTTTAAACCCCGATCGTGTATCGATGCCTGACTTTGATATAGATTTTTGTGAGGAAAAAAGAGATCTAGTTTTCAAGTACTTAACAACAAAGTATAAAGATAGTGTTGCTCACATAATCACTTTTGGTAAATTAAAAGCAAGAATGGTTATTAGAGATGTAGGTAGAGTTTTAGGTTTTCCTTATGGTTTTGTTGATAGTATTTCAAAAATGATCCCATTTGATCCCTCTAGACCACAAAGCTTAGCTGAATGCATTAATAGTGAGCCACGACTTCAAAAACTAGTTAACGAAGATCCTCGTGTAAAAAAATTAACTGATCTTTCTTTAAAACTAGAAGGTTTGAATAGAAATGTAGCAACTCATGCTGCTGGTGTTGTAATTGCTGATAGGAAATTAACAGAAGTTGTCCCTTTATACAAAGATGCGTCTGCTGATTTATTATTACCATCCACACAATTTGACATGTATTCAGCAGAAAATGCTGGTTTAATTAAGTTCGATTTTTTAGGTTTAAAAACCTTAACAGTAATTAATAGAACTCAAAAATTAATTAATAAGAAAGTTGAAAACTTTAAAATTGAAGATATTGATTTTGAAGATAAAAAAGTTTTTGAACTTTTATCGTTGGGTAATACAGTTGGGTTATTCCAAGTAGAAAGTGCTGGTATGCGTGAAGCGCTATTGCAGATGAAACCCAACCATATTGAAGATATCATTGCATTAGTTGCTCTTTATCGTCCTGGACCTATGAGCAATATTCCAATTTATAATGATTGTAAGCATGGAAAACAAACGCCAGATTATTTACATCCACTACTTGAGGATATTCTGAAACCAACATATGGAGTTATTATTTATCAAGAACAGGTAATGCAAATTGCTCAAAAACTTTCTGGATTTACTGCTGGTGAAGCTGATATTTTAAGAAGAGCTATGGGGAAAAAAAAGAGAGCTGAATTAGAAAAGCAAAAACTAGGCTTTATTGCAGGTGCTCTTAAAAATGGAATTAGCAAAGATGTTGCTGCAAGTATTTTTTTAAAAATTGAACCTTTTGCAGAATATGGTTTTAACAAAAGTCATGCGGCTGCATACGCAATCATTTCTTACCAAACTGCATTTCTAAAAACTTATTATCCAAAAGAATTTTTTGCAGCATCAATGACAATGGACATATCAAATCAAAATAAACTTGGAGAATTTTATGAAGAACTTAAGAGAATAAATATCAAGGTTATAAGACCTGATATTAACAAATGTTATGCAGACTTTCAATTTGATGAAAATAACTTTTATTATGCATTAGGTGGAATTAAAAGTGTTGGGTATGAAGCAATATCAAATGTTGTTAAAGAAAGAATTAAACACGGTGATTTCAAATCAATAAATGATTTTTTAAATAGAGTTAACCCTAAAGATATAAATAAATTGCAATTAGAAGGACTAGTTAAAGCTGGTGCTTTTGATAATATACTTAATAATAGACAAGCCTTATTTAATTCAATACCAAATTTTATTCTTAAAATAAAAAATATTTTTGAAAATAAAGCAGCAAATCAAATTGATCTCTTTGCTTCAGATGAAGAGCAGGATAATGAAATAGTTCTAAATATTAAAGATTGGAAATTTGAAGATCGATTATCTAGGGAATTTGAAGCTATTGGCTTTTTTATATCAGACCACCCATTAAACCAGTTTAAAGAAATTTTTGATGATTATAAAATAGTCGATTATAAAAAATTTAATCTGGATGATGATATAAAAGATGCAAATATTGCTGCAACACTTTTAAAAATTACAGAAAGAAAAACAGCTAGAGGTAACTCATATGGTGTAATCAAATTCACAGATTTAACGAGTGTTTTTGAGCTTTTTATTTTTTCAGACATATTGGAATTAAATAGAGATGTTCTTATAGAAGGTAACTCACTAATTATTACCTTAATTAAAACTATCTCTAATGACGAGAATAAATTTAAAAGAATTAATGTTCAAAAAATAGCTTCACTTAAAAATCTATTTAACAAACCAGTTAATGAAATTATATTTAGTATTAACTCGGCTAAAGATATCAATAAAATATCTGATTTAGTAAATGCTGAGGGTTCTACAGAGGTAAAAATAAATATTAAAGATGAAAATAACGATATTACCTTCAAACTTAAGAATAAACGCTTTATTGACAGAAAAGCTATAAATATCCTAAGAAAAAATGATATTTCAACCATTATTCAATAAAAAAGACTTGTTTATTTGACAAATAATTTGTAAATAACTCTTAAATTAAATTAACACGCACACAGTTTGTGGTTTTATACCTCCGGTCCTTAAATGGAAATTACTGTGGTGGCTTAACCGGGAATAAATATGAAAATACCAAGTCTAACTATCCAAGAATTATTAGAAGCAGGCGTTCACCTAGGTCACAAGACCTTAAGATGGAATCCAAAAATGAAAAAATACATTTTTGGTAAAAGAGACTCTATTCACATTATTGATTTAACTCAAACCTTAGAATTAACAAATGTAGCTTTGGAAAAAGTTTATAATACGATTGCTAATAATGGTAAAATTCTTTTTGTATCTACTAAAAAACAAGCATCAGAAGCTATAGCTGAAGTTGCAAAGGAAACAGGGCAATATTTTGTAAATTACAGATGGCTAGGCGGAATGTTGACTAACTGGGGAACAATTTCTGGATCAATAAAAAAAATGAAAAAATATGAGGCTGACTTAGTATCTGAAAATAGAGGGTTCACTAAAAAAGAACTTCTTAAAATGAGTGTAAAGAAAGATAAACTTGAAAGATCATTAGGTGGAATTGCTGAAATGAAAAAAATACCTGATTTAGTATTTATTATAGACACTAATTATGAATCATTGGCTATAGCAGAATCAACAAAATTAGGCATACCAATTTGTGCTATTTTAGATAGTAATTCAAATCCAGATGGAATTGATTTTCCAATTCCTGGTAATGATGATGCTAGAAGAGCAATAGACCTATACTGCAATCTATTAAAAGAAACTATCGAAAATGCAAAAAAAGCGTTACCATCCAAAATAGAGGAAAAGCCTAAAGTAGAAGATATTAAACTAAAAGATAAATCTACTAAAACTGTTCAAGAGTTAGACAGAGAAAAACTGGATGCTAAATTTTCAAACAAAGACAAGGAAAAATTAAATTAATATGAGTGATATTGAAAAGGTAAAACAATTAAGAGAAGCAACAGGTGCTGGTTTTAAAGATTGTAATCAAGCAGTAAAAGAATCTAGTGGAGATTTAGATAAAGCAATAGAAATCCTAAGAATTAAAGGAATCTCTAAAGCTTCTAAAAAAATGTCTAGGGATGCAAAAGAAGGCGTTATAGCAACTTCAGGAGATGAAAATAAAATTTCAATCATAGAGTTAAATTGTGAGACAGACTTTGTTGCTAAAAATGATGATTTTATTTCTTTTGCAAAAGAACTAAGTGATTTAAACAATAAAAATGATTCTGATTTAGATAAGTTAAATAAATCTAGCATGTTAAGTGGTCAAACTGTTGAAGATAGTCTTGTTTCATTAATTTCAAAAATGGGTGAAAAAATTACAATTGGTAAAGTAAAAACATTTAATAAGTCTGGAGCTAAAAATTTTAATTATTTGCACACTGTAGTTAAAGATAATTTATCTAAATTATCTGTTATAGCATCTATTGAGACATCAGATGATAGTGAAGTAGTTAAGTCTTTTGGTAAACAACTTTCAATGCATATAGCTGCATCTAATCCTTTAGCCTTGAGTTCTGATTTAATTGACAAAGATGTCCTAAAAAAAGAACAAGATCTTATCACTGAAGAACTAAAAAACTCTGGCAAACCCGAAGACATTGCACAAAAGATTAGTTTAGGGAAATTGAATAAATTTAAGGAAGATAATGCGCTGTTAACTCAAGCTTGGGTTATGGAACCTAAAAAAAAAGTTCAAGATATAATAAAAGATCTTAACATTACAGATTTAAAGATTAATGATTTTTATAGAATTAAAATAGGTGAATAAATGTTTATCGATAAAACTTACAATCAAAAAATGGATAAAACCATTGAGGTTTTCACAAAAGAATTAACATCTTTAAGAACTGGTAGAGCTAATGCAGCTATGTTAGACCTTGTTAAGGTTGACGTTTACGGTCAAATGATGCCATTAAGCCAAGTGTCAAGCATTACAACTCCAGATGCTCGAACAATCAATATCCAAGTATGGGACCTTAATAATGTTCCATTAGTTGATTCTGCTATAAAAAAATCTGAACTTGGCTTAAACCCTCAAATAGATGGTCAACTAATTAGATTACCCGTTCCAGATTTAAATGAAGAAAGAAGGGCTGAAATTAAGAAAGTAATTAAGTCTATTGGTGAAAAATGTAAGGTTTCAATTAGAAATATAAGACGTGAAGCTAATGATGAATTAAAAAATTTGCTTAAAAGCAAAGATATTAGTGAAGATGATGAAAAGAAGTTTGAAAAAACTGTACAAACTTTTACAGATGAACACATTAAAACAATAGATCAAAAGGTTGAGGCTAAAGAAAAAGAAATAATGACCATATGAACCCAGTTAAACATATTGCCATTGTTATGGATGGAAATGGAAGATGGGGTCTAAAAAAAAAAGGTTCAAGAAATTTAGGACATAGAGCTGGATTGAATGTAATTGAAGAAATTATAGAAGAAAGCATAAAACAAAAAATTAAGTATCTTACCCTTTTTACTTTCTCAACAGAAAACTGGAAAAGGCCAAATAAAGAAATATCTTTCTTGTTTAATTTATTAGAAAATTTCTTATTAAATAAAATTCCAAAACTAAATAAAAATAATATCAAGCTAAAAATTTTTGGTAGTAAAAAAAAATTCACTAAAAATTTACAAGAATTATTGAAAACTTCAGAATATAAAACAAAAAATAATAAAGGTTTACAAATTAATTTAGCATTAAATTATGGCTCAAAAGAAGAAATTTTAGAAGCTATAAAAATTTTAATTAATCAAAAAATAAAAATTACAGAAAAGAATTTAACAAATCAATTATATTCAAAAGGAGTCCCTGACCCAGACATACTAATTAGAACTGGCAATACAAATAGATTAAGTAATTTTTTATTGTGGCAATTAGCTTACACAGAAATTTTTTTTGAAAAAAAAATGTGGCCTGATTTTACAAAAAAAGATTTTAAAAAAATTATTGATAAGTTTAAAATATTGAAAAGAAATTTTGGAGCAATTTAATGTCAGTAGAAATTAAAAAAAGAATAATTACTTCATTTTTTTTAATCACTTTATTATTTCTAATGTTCTATTATTCATATGTATTAATCATAAGTATAATATTTTTGGCCATTATTGCCTGGATAGAATTTTATGCTCTAATATCTAAAATTTTTAAAAAAAATGATTTTAATGGAAAATTATTTAGATTTTTTGCAAAAGCCACTTCTTTATTTTATTTAATGTTGATTGTTTTTTTAATTTTTACTCATTTAGAATTAAAATTTCATATTTTTTTTTTGCTGGCAATTTCTATTTGTTCAGATATTGGTGGTTTAGTTGTAGGTAAACTATTTAAAGGTAAAAAATTATCAAAAATTAGCCCAAATAAAACGATATCAGGATCAATTGGCGGACTTTTACTCTCTTTAATATTAATTCCATTTTTTTATTCACATTTAGATTTTAATAATTTGTATTTATTAAGTGTATTCACAATTATTATATCTATGACTTCCCAATTCGGTGATCTATTTATTTCTCTATTAAAAAGAAAAGCTAAAGTAAAAAATACTAGTGATTTACTTCCTGGCCATGGAGGTATCCTAGATAGAATTGATGGCATGATCTTTGCTACACCTGTTGGAATTATTTTATTAAATATCTTTATTATATGAAAAAAAAAATTGTTGTCTTAGGATCAACAGGGTCAATTGGAAAAACATTTTTGAATATTATCAAAAAAGATATTTATAATAATGAGATTTATCTTTTATCAATAAATAAGAATATCAAAGAACTTTCGAATCAACTAAAATTTTTTCGTGTTAAAAACATTATAATTAATGATAAAAAAAGTTTTATTAAAATTAAAAAAAAATTTAGAAATAAAAAAATTAATATTTATAATAATTTTAATTGTTTTGGAAAAATATTTAAAAATATTAAAATCGACTATACGTTAAATGCTATTTCTGGGTTAGCAGGTTTAAAACCTACATTAGAAATAATTAGACATTCAAAAAAAATTGCCATAGCAAATAAAGAATCCATTATTTGTGGATGGCCATTGATTAAAAAAAATTTAGTTAAGTATAAAACTAAATTTATTCCAATTAACTTCAGAACATTTTTCAATATGGGCTTTGCTCAACAATATAAACCCAAAAAATATAGAAAAGGTTTTTATTACAGCATCAGGTGGGCCTTTTAATAAATACCCTTTAACAAAATTTAAAAATATAACAATTAATCAAGCACTTAAACACCCAAACTGGCAAATGGGTAAAAAGATCACAATTGATTCTGCCACTCTAATGAATAAAGTTTTTGAAATTATTGAAGCAAAAAAAATATTTAATTTTAAATATAATGAATTGAATATATTAGTTCATCCCAACTCTTATGTTCATGCAATTGTGAAATTTAAAAATGGATTAACTAAGATTTTAATACATGATACAAATATGAAAATTCCTATTTTTAATTCATTTTATTCAAACTTCGAAAAAAAAATTAAAACTAAGAATCTTGATTTAAATATTTTGAATAATCTTGATTTTAAGAATGTTAATTTAATTAAGTTTCCAGTTGTCAAAATTCTTAAAAACCTTCCTCGTAAAAACTCTTTATTTGAAACCGTTATTGTCAGCGCCAATGACAAATTAGTTGAATTATTTTTACAAAAAAAAATATCTTTTCAAAATATATCAAAAATTTTAATTAGTTTTGTTAATGCTATGGAATTTAAAAAATATAAAAAAATTAGTCCCAAAAATGTGGACCAAATCACTAAATTAAGTGAATATGTAAGTTTAAAAATAAAGAATATGGATATATAATTAATTATGATCCGAACAATATTTAAAATTATTATTTTATTAAGTTTATCTCTATCTTTATCTTTTGCTGAGACTGTTAAAGATATTAAAATTTATGGAAACAAAAGAATCTCTCCAGAGTCAATAATTGTTTTTGGTGAAATTGATATAAATGTTGAATATACAAATGACCAGTTAAATGAAATTTTAAAAAAAATTTATAATACGAATTTTTTTAAAGAAGTTGATGTAAAAATAAAAGATTCAATTCTTGTAATTAACGTTAATGAAAACCCAATTATTGAAGATGTTCAAATTAATGGCATTAAAAGCGAAAAGTTAACGGATGTTCTTTATGATAAGATAAATTTAAAAAATAGAAAATCTTATATAGAGTCTCTATTTTTAAATGATTTAAATCTAATTAAAAATATAATTAAGAACTCAGGATATTATTTTGCAGAAGTAAAAACTAACTCAATTCTAAATAAGGAACAAAATTCTATTAGATTAATATACGATATAGATTTAGGCAAAAGAGCAAAAATTCAAAAAATAAAATTTATAGGTGACAAACAGATAAAAGATAGAAAACTTAGAAATATCATAACTTCAGAAGAGTCTAAATTTTGGAAATTTATATCTCAATCTGTTTATCTTAATTATGATAGGATTGAACGTGATAAAAGACTTTTGACTAATTATTATAAGAATAATGGTTATTATAATGTTAATATAACTAATTCATTTGTGGAATTTAGTAATAATAACGCA
This sequence comes from Candidatus Pelagibacter sp. Uisw_092, assembly GCF_047729545.1. Lineage (GTDB taxonomy): Bacteria > Pseudomonadota > Alphaproteobacteria > Pelagibacterales > Pelagibacteraceae > Pelagibacter. The sequence continues at coordinate 502,787 of NZ_CP159824.1, forward strand.
TTTAATTTAACATTCAATATAGATGCTGGTGAAAAATTTACTTTTAAATCTCTAAATTTAATTTTATCTGATGATTATGATAGTAAATATTTTACTGAAATAAAAAATTCATTAAATAAGTTAATAAATAAAGATTATTCCCTCTATAAAATAGAAAAAATATTACAAGAAGTTGATAAAATTGCACTTACTAAACAATATCAGTTTATAGATGCTTTATTAGAGGAAAAGATTATTGGAAAAAATGAATTAGATATAACTGTTAGATTACAGGATAATGAAAAATATTATGTTGAAAAGATTAATGTCTATGGAAACAATTATACAATTGAAGAAGTAATTAGAAACACTTTAATTGTAGATGAGGGGGATCCGTATAATGAAATTTTATTTAATAAATCTTTGAATATATTAAAATCAAAAGGTATTTTTTCAAAAGTTAAATCTGATATAGTTAAAGGTTCTAACGAAAATTTAAGAGTAATAAATTTAACAGTAGAAGAAAGACCAACTGGTGAAATTTCTTTAGGAGCTGGTGTTGGTACTTCAGGTGGAACCATTGGTGGTGGCATAAAGGAAAATAATTTTTTAGGCAAAGGTATTAAACTTAAAACAGATTTACAATTAACTGCTAATTCAGTTAAAGGTAGTTTTATTTATGAAAAACCAAATTTTAATTATTCAGATAATTCTTTGTTTACTTCTGTAAGAAGTACATCATCAGATAATATTGCTGATTTTGGTTATAAAACATCAGATTTAGGTGTTAGCCTTGGTACCTCTTTTCAACAGTTTGAAAATTTATATTTCAGACCAGAAATTGATGTCTCTTATGAAAAATTAACAACAACAGCTGATGCTTCAACTTCTATTAAGAAACAAGAGGGAAATTATTTTGACACATATTTTATATATTCGTTAGATTATGATTTAAGAAATAATGGCTATCGTCCAAGTGAGGGCTATAGAAATATTTTTTACCAAGAATTACCCATTGTTTCTGATAATAATGAATTAGTTAACTCTTTTGAAACATCTAGGTATCAAAAAATTTCAGCAATGATAACAAAAACTAGTTTTTATTTCAAAACCGTAAATACCCTAAATGATGACGATGTAAGAATTTCAAAAAGATTATTCATGCCTGCTAGTAAATTAAGAGGGTTTGAAGCGGGCAGAATTGGTCCGATAGAAAACCAAGACTTTGTAGGAGGAAATTATGTATCCGCGGTTAACTTAAGTGCTACACTCCCAGAATTTCTTCCTGCTTTTCAGAATTTAGACTTTTCCATTTTTCTTGATGCCGCAAATGTATGGGGTGTAGACTATGATAAGGCACTAGAAACTAACAATAAAATAAGGAGCGCAACAGGTGTTGCAATGGACATTTCGACACCTGTTGGCCCTTTAAACTTTTCTATATCACGGCCAATAACAAAAAATTCAACTGATAAGACAGAAACTTTTAGATTTAATTTAGGAACAACATTTTAATGATTACAAATAGATTTTTAAAATTAATTTCTATTATTTTTATACTCACTTATTCAAACATAACACTTGCAAATAATCCTATTTATTTTGTAGACATTAATTTTTTAATTAATAATTCTTTAGCTGGAAAATCAATTTCAAATCAACTAGAGACAAAAAATCTATTACTACAAAAAAAGTTAACAAAATTAGAATTAGCATTAAAAGATGTAGAGCAAAACATTAAAAGTCAAAAAAATATTTTGAGCGAAGATGAAATTAATAAAAAAATTCAATCTTTTAATAAAGAAGTAGAAATTTATAAAGGTGAAAGAAAAAAACTGATTAATAATTTAACAAAAAGTAAAAATCTTGCTCAAAAAGAACTTAATACCTCATTGATTAAAATAATTTCTGCCTATTCAAATAAAGAAGGAATTTCCTACATTATTCATAAACAAAGTATTATTATTGGAAAAACTGAACTTGACTTAACTAAGAAGATTTTAAAGATTTTAGATTCCGAAATTAAAAACATAACTTTTAAATAAACATGAATATTTCATTAAATAAAGATCAAATTATAGAATTACTTCCTCATAGAGAGCCGATGTTATTAATTGATAAATTAATAAATATTAAAAAACTTTTCTCAGCTACAGCCATTGTAAATGTTAAAAAAAATAGTTTTTTTGTTCAAGGTCACTTTCCTGATAATCCTGTAATGCCAGGCGTTTTAATAGTGGAGGCATTTGGTCAAGCTGCAGCAGCATTAACTGCTCATGGCATAGATAGAGAAACTTATGAAAACAAACTTGTTTTTTTAATGGGTATAGAAAAGGCAAGATTTAGAAACCCTGTAGTGCCTGATTGTAAACTAGAACTCAATATAGAGGCTATACGCTCCCATGGGAGAGTCTGGAAATATAAAGGTGAAGCTTTTGTTGATGGAAAAAAAATGGCAGATGCAATATGGTCAGCAACTATTGTAGATAGAAAATAATTAGTAATAATTCTTGATAAGTAAATTATCAATAATTTTGTTAAAAACAATTATTGATGATTAATCTTTTTTTTGAAAACGCTGGTCCATTTACAATTAATAACTTATTAAAATTAGCTAAAATAGATAATAAAGAGATTTTTGAAAATAACTCGATTTTTAATATTAAAGATTTACTTACTGCAGAAAAAAATGACATTACTTTTTTTCATTCAAAAAAATATGAAGACTTAGCATCTAAAACAAAAGCATCATTCTGTATTACTAAAAAAAATTTATCATCTATTTTACCCAAAAGTTGCAATGCTATAATTGTTGATAATGTATTAATTGCTACTGCAAAAATTACAAAAGTACTTTATCCTAATTCCACCACAGATGATTTTGATATAACAGTACAAAATATTGAGGAAACTTCTTTTAGGAAAACAATCCAATACGGACATAATGTGTTAATTGGAAAAAATGTAACTATAGGAAATGAATGTTTGATAGGTCATAATTCAATTATTGAACGGAATGTTATTATTGGAAATAACTGTTCAATAGGATCAAATGTTATCATAAGAAATACGATAATTAAAAATAATGTGCATATCTTAGATAATTGTGTCATTGGAAAAAAAGGATTTGGTTTTTTCCCTGATAAAGAAAAAAATTATAGATACCCACACATTGGAATAGTTATTATAGAAGATAATTGTGAAATCGGATGTGGCTCTACTATAGATCGAGGTTCACTATCAAACACTACCATAGGTAAGAATACATATTTAGACAATCAAGTTCATATAGCTCATAATAATAAAATAGGAGATAACTGCATAATCGCAGGTCAAGTTGGTTTTGCAGGTAGCTCAACAATAGGTAACAATGTGATGATAGGTGGCCAAGCGGGGATTTCTGGTCATTTAAAAATAGGTAATAATGTCCAAATAGCTGGTGGCAGCGGTGTAATTAAAAATATACAAGATAATTCAAAAGTTATCGGTTACCCGGCAAAAGACTTAAAACAATTTATTAAAAATAATAAATGATTCATAAAACCTCAGTAATTGATACAAATGCTAAAATATCTGCCAGTGTAAAAATTGGTGCGTTCTGTGTAATTGGTCCAAATGTTGAAATTGGTGACAATACAATTATTCATTCACATGTAAATATTTCTGGAAACACAATAATAGGAAAAGATAATAAAATCTTCCCATTTGCTTCAATTGGTAATGCCCCTCAAGATTTAAAGTATAATGGTGAAAAAACAAAACTTAAAATAGGTGATAAAAATACTATTAGAGAGCATGTAACAATAAACCCTGGAACAGCTGATGGTGGTGGACTTACTGTAGTTGGTAACAGTTGTTTATTAATGATATCCTCACATGTAGCACATGATTGCATCATTGGAGATTATGTCATACTTGCTAATAATGTTCCATTAGGGGGTCATGTAAATATAGGAGATAGTGTAATTATAGGAGGCAACTCAGCAGTTCAACAATTCACTAGAATTGGTAAAATGGCAATGATTGGTGGTATGACTGGCGTTCTAAATGATGTAATTCCATATGGTTTATCAATTGGAAATAGAAATTTTCTTCAGGGTTTAAATCTAATAGGTTTAAGAAGAAAAAATATACCCAACAAAGAAATTCTTTCACTATCTGAAGCTTACAAAGAAATATTCAAGACAGATAAATTAACTGACAATCTAAGGAACTTAAATTCTTCATTTAAAGATAATTTATTAGTTAAAGATATAGTAGAGTTTATTAATAAGGATAAGAAACGTCCAATTTGCACACCATTTTCAAAATAAGATGATAGGATTATTTTTTGGTGATAATGATTTCCCTAAAAAAATACTTAAAAAGATTAAGGAATTAAATAAAGCCTATTTTATTATTGATTTATCTAAGAATAAAAATTTTAAAAAAGATAATAATTCATATCAAATTTCAATAGGACAATTTGGAAAAATTATAAGACTTATTAAAGAAAAAAAATGTAAAAATGTACTCTTTGCTGGAAAAATTAATAAACCAATTTTTTCAAAACTTAAATTAGATCTTAAAGGGTTATATTACATACCCAAAATAATTAGAGCATCTAAATTAGGTGATGCAGCAATTTTAAACACAATAATAAAGGTGTTAGCAAAGGAAAAGATAAAAGTAGTCAGTTCTATTAAATACAATCCAGAGCTAACCTTAGCAAAAGGCAATTATACAAAACTAAAACCGAATAAAAATGACCACACTTTTATTGATAAAGGCATTAAATCGTTACTTAGTTTGAATGCGTACAATCATGTTCAAGGTTTAGTTATTAGAAATTCTAAAATAATTGCCACAGAAACATTCAAAGGAACAAAAAAAATGCTTCATTCAATAAAAAAATCAAATAAATTCTATAGCATACTTATTAAATTTCCCAAAAAAAAGCAAGATTTAAGAATAGATTTGCCTACAATTGGTCTAGACACATTAAAAGATTGTAAAAAAGTGGGTGTTGTTGGAGTTATATTAAAATCAAAGCAAAATATTTTTATGGATAAAGATAAGTGCATTAATTATGCGAATAAAAATAAGATGTTTATAACAATTAAATGAAAAAAATTTTTATAGTAACAGGTGAGCCTTCTGGAGATAAGTTAGCTTCAATTGTTATATCTAAACTCAAAATTAATAATCCAGATATAGAATATTTATGTGTAGGTGGAACTCATCTTAACTCATTAGGAATAAAGTCTATTTTTAAACTTAATGAAATTACCTATATAGGCTTTACAGGCGTTATATTGAATATTTTTAAAATAAGAAATAGGATTAACAAAACAGTAGATGAAATTATTAAATTTAATCCAGACATTTTATTTAGTGTTGATAGCCCAGACTTTAGTCTTAGAGTTGCTGAAAGAGTTAAAAAAATTAATAATAAAATTAAAACAATTCATTATGTGTCACCACAAATATGGGTATGGAGAGAAGGTAGGGTAAAAAAGTTTAAAAATTTTTTAGATCATGTTCTCTTGTTATTTAAATTTGAAAAGAAATATTATGATAAAGAAAATATTCCAAGTACTTTTGTTGGTCATCCTTTACTCGAAAAAAATATTAAAAATAAAACAGATTTAGCAAGCTTAATTCCAAAAGATAAAAAAATTATATCTTTGTTTGCTGGTAGTAGATTATCAGAGACTGATTTACTTTTACCTATCTTAATTGATTTTATCAAGATAATGAACAAAAAATCTCATAATTATCTCTTTATATTTCATGCAACAGAAGCAAATAAAGTTTTAATAAATGAGAGGTTAAAAATTTTAAATTTAAATAATACAGACATGGTTTCTGATGAAAGTATAAAGGCCCAAATTTTATCACACTCTATTTTCGCTGTTTCAAAATCTGGTACAGTCTCATTAGAAATTTGTAATGCGAAAGTTCCATCAATTATAATCTATAAGATGAATTTTTTAAACTTTATGATTGTTAAGTTTTTAGTAAAAATTAAATATGTAAATATTATAAATATCATTAATAATAAAGAGATCATCCCAGAGTTGATCCAAAACGAATGTAATGCTAAAGAAATTTATAAGTCTTTAATGTATTTGTTAAAGTACCCAAGCTTAATGGAAAAACAAATTAAAGATTGTCAAATAACTTTAGACGAAATTAGATCAAACACATCTTCATCTAGTGAGGCATCTTCAATTTTAGCTAAGTATCTTATTTCCTAATCTTTTGATAATTTCCTCTTTATCTAAAGATATAATTATATCATAAAGGCCAGGACCAAATTTTGATCCAGTTAAAGCTACTCTTAAAGGTTGTCCAATACCCTTAAAATTTGTTTTATTTTTATCTATTAAATCTCTCATAATAGGCTCTAAAATCTCTTTGTTGATATTTTTCAATTCTTTAACTTTAATTGCAAACTCTGATATTATTTTTTTTGCCTTATCATCAATAAGTTTCAAATCTTCTACATTAAAACTAACATGATCAGATATTATATATTTAGCATTATTATATATATCCTCCAATGTTTTGGCTTTATTTTTAAGAAAAGTTAATGATATTTTAAGTTTTTTCTCTTTCTCGGTCAAAATTTTTTCTTTATATAATTCACAATATTGTACAAAATGATTATACAACTCCTCTTCACTAATATTTTTTATATAATACTCATTCATTGATAGAATACGGCTTATATCTAACTTTGAGGGTGATTTCCCTATACCTTCAAAATTAAAGTATTTAATACTTTCTTCTAAAGTAAATATTTCTTTGTCTTTATAAGACCAGCCTAATCTTAATAGGTAGTTTCTTAGAGCATCTGGCATTATTCCAATTTTAGAATAGTCATCAAATGTTGAGGCATTGTCTCTTTTGGATAATTTTTTACCTTCTAATGTATGAATTAATGGGATATGTGCAAATGACGGCAAGACCCATTTCATTGATTGGTATATTTGTATTTGTTTAAAACTATTTATTTTATGATCATCTCCTCTAATAATATGCGTCATATTCATTTTATGGTCATCAACAGTAGCTGACAAATTATATGTTGGAGTCCCATCATTCCTTAAAATAATAAAATCTTCTATAGTTTTATTTTCTACTTTAACATCCCCTTGTACTAAGTCTTTGAGCACTGAAAAACCTTCAATTTTACTTTTAAACCTTACAACTGGTTTAATATTTTTTGGAGCGTCACTTTTATGCAATTCTCTACATTTTCTACTGTAGATATAAGGTAGTTTTTTTTGTTTAGCTCTTTTCTTCTGTTCTTCTATCTCTTCAGTAGAACAGTAACATTTATAAGCATGCCCATCATTAAGCATTTGATCTGCAACAGCAATATGATCATTTATTTTGGTTGATTGAATATACAAATCTCCATCATATTCTATACCAATCCATTTTAAAGATTCTATTATTTGAATTTTATGTTTATCTTTAGATCTTTCCTTATCTGTATCTTCAATTCTTAAATGAAAGCTGCCTTTTTTATTTTTTGAATATAACCAGCAAAATAAAGCAGTTCTTACACCACCAATATGTAGAGCTCCAGTGGGAGAGGGAGCAAATCTTGTTGCAACATTAGACATGTGTGATTTTTAGACTATTTTTTTAGAAGTTTCTATATAAAGATACTAGTACACCTTGAACTTTTACTCTATCAGGACCAAATATTTTAGTTTCATAGTTTCTGTTTGCACTTTCTAGAGCAACAGTTTTCCCTTTTCTTCTAATTCTTTTTAGCATAGCCTCATGTTCATCTATTAAGGCTACAACAATTTTACCGTTATCTGCCGTGTCAGATCTTTTTATAATAACAGTATCGCCCTCATTAATTCCAGCATCAATCATTGAATCACCCTTAACTTTTAGACCAAAATATTGACCATTTTTTTCAAGATTACTAGGAAGTGGTATTCTAGAAACTTCATTTTGTATAGCTTCTACTGGGGTTCCAGCAGCAATACTTCCTAAAACTGGTATTTCTATTTCATTTGCATTATTAGTTTCAATATCCAATCCACCTCTTATAACACTTGGTGAAAAATTATTATAAATATCATTGGCGGAAGCTGTTTCTGGAAGCTTTATTACTTCTAAAGCTCTTGCTTTATGAGCAAGTCTTCTAATAAACCCTCTTTCTTCTAAGGCACTTATTAACCTATGAATTCCAGATTTAGATTTTAAATTTAGAGAATCTTTCATTTCTTCGTATGAAGGAGACACACCAGAAGCTCTTAACCTCTTGTTTATAAATAAAAGCAGATTTTTTTGTTTTTTAGTTAACATAAGAACAAATAAAGTACAAAATATGTTCTACAAGTGTTCTTCTATTTTAACAATAGCTAAAAAGTGTTTAAAATTAGGGTTTATTTGACTAAAGAATTGAAAAAATTGAATTATCATCCAAGTTTTTTAAAAGTGATTCACCAATTAAAAAAGTTTTAATATTAGTTTTTTTGTATAATGCCAAAAGTTCTTCTTTTGTTTTTATTCCACTCTCTGAAATTAATGGTCCAGAGTGATTAACTAAAACATTGTGAATATCATAAGTTGTATTTATATCTGTTATTAAAGTTTTAAGATTTCTATTGTTAATGCCAATTAAAGCTTCATTAAACTCAAGTGCTTTTTTCGCTTCTTTAACTGTGTGTACTTCAACTATTATTGACATGTTAAATTTCAAAGCTTCCTCGTATAAATCAAAAGCTAGATCATCAGAAACTCCAGCTAAAATAATTAGTATTGCATCTGCCCCATAACTTCTTGCAAGAGGTACTTGAAATTTATCAATAAAAAAATCTTTACACAGAATGGGCAGGTTTATTCTCTCTTTAACCTTGGTAATATCGTTTAGTCTACCTAAAAAAAAATCCTCTTCAGTAAGAATTGACAAACAAGTTGCTTTATTATTATTATAGATTTTTGCTATTTCTGCAGGATTATAATTGTTCATTATAATACCAGCAGACGGGCTTGCTTTTTTTATTTCTGCAATTAAAGAGATTTTATTATTATCAACATTGTTTTGGATCTTACCTTTAAAATTGATAAATGATTTATTTTGATCTATTTGTTCATTTAAAACATTCAATGAAATTGATTTTTTTAATAAATCAATTTTTTTAATTTTTTTTTTAATAATTTCTTCTAATACGTCTTTAGACATTTTGAATTTCCTTTAAATCGTTGTATGTTTTTCCAGATAAAATATGTTTTCTTGCTTCATTATAAGCATTAATGAACACTTTATGCTTTTCTGAAACAATAAGGCCTGCTGCAGCATTTAAACAAACAGCTTTTGAAAAATCGTTATCCTCACCTTTAAAAATATCTAGCATTTTGTTCGCATTAAATTTTGCATCATCACCAAGTAAATCTTTAAATTCATTTGCATTTATATTTAGTTTTATAGGGTCAATTAATATTTCAGAAATTTTACCATTTTTTAATTGAACAACATTGGTTTTTGAATAGGGTGATATTTCATCTAACCCATCTTCACTATTTACAATCCAGGCAAATTTAATATTTAAATTTTTTAAAGCATTAGCAAAAATTTTTAATAGCTTTTTATCAAAAACACCGACTACTTGTCTGTCAACTAGGGCAGGGCTACTTAAAGGACCAATCATATTAAAAATTGTTCTTTTGCCTATTTTTTTTCTAGTTGGTCCAACAAATTTCATTGCACTGTGATAATTAGGTGCAAACATAAAACCAAAGTTATTTTTTTGAATTTGTTCCTCAATATCTTTTGGTTCTAAATCTATTTTTATTTTTAAAGCTTCTAAAACGTCACCAGACCCACATTTAGAGGAAACAGCTTTATTACCATGTTTTGCAACTTTAATACCCATACTAGATAGAAGTAGTGCTGAAGCTGTTGAGATATTGAGTGTATTCATACCATCTCCACCTGTTCCACAGGTGTCAATACAATCATTAACATTAACTCTTTTAGATTTATTTCTTAGTACGTAAACCCCACCAGCAATTTCATCTGAGATCTCACCTTTTTTTGAAAGCAGTGTTAAAAAATCAAATATTTCTTCATCTGATGCTTTGCCATCCATCAGTATTTCAAAAGCATTTTTGCTTTCATTAAATGATAAGTCTTGGGTATTTCTTAATTTATCTATGAAAATTTTCATTTACTTTTGTAGTTAATAAAATTTTTTAATATTTTAATTCCAATGATAGTTTTTATACTTTCAGGGTGAAATTGAATACCGTGGATATTATATTCTTTGTGCATTATACCCATTATAATCCCATCTTTTGTTTCTGCAGTAATTTCAAGTTGATTAGATAAAGTTTTTTTATCAACTATAAGGCTATGATATCTTGTAGCTTCAAATTCAGAAGGAAGATTTTTAAGTATACCCATTTTCTTTGATTTTATGACACTAGTTTTCCCATGCATTAACTTATTTGTTTGGACAATATTTGAACCAAAAACTTGACCAATAATTTGATGACCTAAACACACACCAAGAATAGGTATATTTTTATAAAGAGCTTTTACTATTTGAATGCAATTCCCTGATTGATTTGGATTACCTGGTCCAGGCGATATAATAATTTTGTCATATTTATTCTTTATTATTTGTTGATGGGTAATTTTATCATTTCTAATGACATCAACTGTAACACCTAGTGATGATACATAGTGATATAAGTTAAATGTAAAACTATCATAGTTATCTATTAATATAATTTTCATTATTTTAAGGCATTCATTAAAGCTTTTGCTTTATTTACAGTTTCGTCGTATTCTTTAATTGGATTACTATCAGCTACTATGCCTGCACCAGCCTGAACATAGAATTTTTTGTTTTTTGCAACAGCAGTTCTTAAGGCAATGCACGTGTCAAATTCACCATTTGCAGAAAAATAACCAATGCCTCCAGCATAAACTTTTCTTTTTGTTGTTTCTAGTTCGTCAATAATTTCCATAGCTCTAATTTTAGGTGCACCAGAAACAGTGCCAGCTGGAAATCCAGCAAGTAATGATCTAAATTTTGAAAATTTTTTATTGTAAACACCTATTACATTAGAAACTATATGCATTACATGAGAGTATTTTTCGATCATAAAACTCTCCGTAACTTTAACAGTTCCTATTTTGGAAACTTTACCAGCATCATTTCTGCCTAAATCAAGTAACATTAAATGCTCAGAAAGTTCTTTTTTATCTTTAAGTAAATCTTTTGCAAAAAAATTATCTTGTTTTAAATTTTTACCTCTAGGTCTTGTCCCTGCAATTGGCCTAACTGTAATTTTGTTATCTCTTAGTCTAACCAAGATTTCTGGACTAGCTCCTATTATCTGAAAATCTTTAAAATTAAAAAAATACATAAAAGGAGAGGGGTTAGTAACTCTTAGTTTTTTGTAAATTTCCAAGGGTGTTTTGGATAAATTTGCTTCAAACCTTTGGCTTAAAACTACTTGAAAGATATCTCCAATTTTAATGTACTTTTTTGCCTTATTAATCATTCTTAGAAATTTGTTCTTTGATGTGTTGGATTTAACCCTAATATTAGTTTTTGTATTACTGTTGGAATTATCTTTTATTAGAGAGGCTTGTATTAATAAGTCATTAATTTCACTCTCAATTTCAAAATATTTTTTTTTATAATTTAAAATCTTTTCATCATTGAAAACATTTATAATATAAAAAATCTTTTTTTTTAAGTTATCATGAATAATCACTGTTCTCGGTCTTAAAAGTCTAACATCAGGCAGTCTTAAATCATCTTCACATTTATTGGGAATTTTTTCGATATATCTAATAGAATTGTAAGAAAAATATCCTGATATTAAAGAACAAATAGGCGGTAGTCCTGCTGGCGTTTTAAAATTAAATTCTTCTATTATTTCTTCTATAATTTTTTCTGGCTCACCTTTAATTTTTTTTTTAATATTATTTGCAGTTAGATAAGAATTTCTATTATTAAATTCCCAAATCTTGTCTGGGTTTTTGCCAAATATGGTGTATCTTCCTCTTATTCTTCCTTTCTCAACTGACTCAAAAATAAAACTATTTGTTTCCCCTAGAAAATTGTCAATTAAGTTTAAAACTTCCTGATCATTTTGTACTTTCTGAGTGGTGTATATGATTTGATTTTTGTTTCTAGAGTGTTGAAACTTAAAATCTTTAAAGTTTCGGTTTAGCATCATCTAAAATAATTTTTAACTCTATCAAGGGTTTTTTCATTAACTATCACCTTATATTTATTGTTTAAAAGGTAATCGTATGATTTTAATATCCCATTTCTATTTTCTGCACTTGCTTCGTTAGAGATTGCATTAAATATATTTGAATCTTGAGAAATTTTTGTATCTTCAAATTTTACAACTTTAGCTATAAATATATTATCTTCATTATCAGCAATTAAAGTAAATGTCTTAATTGGTAGTGTATATAAAATTTTAACAGAATTACTTTCAAATTTATTAATATCTTTAATTGAGTTTAGTTGAATTTTTTCAACTTCACCATTTCCAAGTTTATCAAAAGATGATTGATTAAACTCATTTTTATCTAATTGACTTAGCATACCTTTATTAAATTCAAATTTTTCTTTTTGAAATAGAAGATTTGTTATTTGTTTTACAAATCTCTCATCATTTAAATTTGGTAATTTTTGATTAATATTATCTATTTGATAAAAGATGAATATTCCATTATCTTCAAGTATCTCAATCTTATCTTTTCTAGATTGATAAATCTTATTTTCAATTGTTTCTTTATTTTCTAAATTAATATAATTTTTTTTTTTATTATATTGATATTTAGTTCATTTGTAATTGTCTTAAAATCGATGTTTTTAGATATTTTGTTGTCAATTTCATCAATCGCATCAAAAAAAGCCTGATTAAATTCATCTATGCCCAATAAGTTTTTGGGTGTTATAATCACATATGAAAAATCAATAAAATCTTGTTTAAGTTTTTCTGAATTTTCATCAATAAAAATTTTAATTTCTTGATCAGTAAATTCATCTGCTTTTTTATAAAATCTATTTAATTTAATAAATTCAATATCTAATTTTCTATTTTTTTCTATAAAATATTTATTAGTTAAAAACTTGGGAGATTTGGCACCACCACTTATATACGTAAATAATTCTTTTTGTAAAACGTTATTCTTTAATTTTATTTCATACATCGCTGCACTCATATTGTTTGTAAGTAAAAACTTTTCATAAAGAGTTCTTTGAAAATTGCCATTTTTGTTTAGAAAGTTTTTATTTTTCTTAAGAGTTTCTACAATTATTTCATCTGACATGACTAAGTCTAAATCTTTTATTTCAAGATCAAGTAAAGTCATTGACACCAAAGACGACAAAAGTTCCTCAATTATATTTTTATCAATATTTTCTTTTATTACTTGCTGACTTAAACCAGATTGATTGAGGTAATCCATGAAATCTTGTGTAGAGATATTAGTATTATTTATTTTAGCTATATTATTTTGGTTGCCAGTGCTAAATCCGCCACCAAATCCACCAAAGCCAAAAGCTATTATAATAACAAAAATTAGTATTAAGCCACCAATCTTTTTTTTTGTAGAACTTTTAAATGGATTTATCATTACTTCATTAATTTATTGATCTTTAAAATACCAAGCTATAGATTAAAATTTTCATTATGACAAATAAATATATGTATTTTGTAGCAAATTGGAAAATGTATGGGAATTTATCTTCTTTAAATACATTGGATAAAGTTATTAAATTTTCTAAGTCTAAAGAAATAAAGGGAGGTAGGTTAATTTATTGTCCTCCAAATACTTTAATAGGTTCTTTTTCAAAAAAATTTAATAATTGTCAAATTGGTATTGGTGGGCAAAATTGTCATGAAAGTAAAGATTATGGTGCTCACACAGGGCATGTTAATTCTCGCATGTTAAAAAATATCGGTGCTCATTTTGTTATTATTGGTCATTCAGAAAACAGAGAAAAGGGTGAAAGTGATAATCTAATTAATCTAAAAATAAAAAGTGCTCTTGATGCAAAATTAAAAGTTATTTTTTGTATTGGTGAAACCTTAATTGAAAAAAGAAAAAACAAGACGAACTCAATTTTATCTAAACAAATTAAAATTGGTTTAAAAAATATTATAGATAAATCAAATATCTTTTTAGCTTATGAGCCTGTTTGGGCTATAGGTAGTGGTCTTATACCGAAACCTCAAGATCTTTTTAAAACAGTAGAATTCATCAAAAGTAAATTTAAAGGTAAATTACCAAAAGTTTTATATGGGGGTTCTGTAAATCCTAAAAATATAACAATCTTAAGAGAAATTAATAATATTGATGGTTTTTTAATTGGTGGAGCATCTCAAAACGTTAAAAAATTTATTGATATAGTCAAAAAAACATATAATTAATCCTCATGGAAAATATTCTATTAGTAGTCAACTTAGTACTTGCAACAATACTTGTGCTTCTGATACTAATCCAAAAATCTGAAGGCGGAGCACTCGGTATAGGTGTTTCTCAAGATAATTTTATGCTTTCAAGATCTGCTGGTAATTTTATGAGTAAGGCTACAGCAGCAGTTGCAACTTTATTTATAATTTGTAGCTTAGCTTTAACAATAATATCTAGAGGTGAATTAAAACCTACATCTTCTGTATTGGATATCATTGAGGAAAAATCTAGCGATACTCCTTCAATTCCTGAAAATAATAATTAATCCTTTTAAATTCATTAATTAATCGCTATAAGATATTACCATGGCGCGATTTATTTTTGTTACCGGCGGTGTGGTTTCTTCATTAGGAAAAGGACTGTCTTCAGCATCCCTTGCATACTTACTACAATCTAGAGGTTTTAAAGTACGTTTAAGAAAATTAGATCCTTACTTAAATGTTGACCCAGGAACGATGAGTCCCTTTCAACATGGCGAAGTTTTTGTAACAAATGATGGTGCAGAAACAGATTTAGATCTAGGTCATTATGAAAGATTTTCTGGAATATCTGCAAAAAAATCTGACAATATTACAACTGGAAAAATTTATAGTGATGTTTTAAAAAAAGAACGTAAAGGAGGATACCTTGGAAAAACAGTTCAGGTTATCCCACATATAACTGACCGTATTAAAGATTTTATAAAAAATGACATATCAAAGGAAGACTTTATAATTTGTGAAATTGGTGGAATAGTAGGTGATATAGAGAGCCTTCCATTCGTTGAAGCTATTAGACAATTTTCAAATGATGTAGGAAAAAAAAATGCTTTATTTATTCACCTAACACTAGTCCCGTACCTTAAAGCATCGGATGAAATAAAAACAAAACCCACTCAACACTCTGTAAAGGAATTAAGAAGTCTTGGTATACAGCCTGATATTATTATTTGCAGATCTGAAAGGTCCATACCTTTAGAGCATAGAAAAAAAATATCTTTATTCTGTAATGTTGAAATTGAAAATGTAATTCAAACTGTTGATGTTAAGACTATTTATGAAGCACCTATTAGTTTCAATAGAGAAAATTTAGATAAACAGGTACTCGAGTATTTTAAAATAAAATCCAGAAAAAAAGTTAACTTAAATCCCTGGAAAAAGATTACTAAAATTATTCTACACACAAAAAAAACAATTAATATCGCAATTATTGGAAAATATGTTGAGCTTAAAGATGCTTATAAATCACTAGACGAAGCTCTAACACACGGTGGAATTGATAATAATTTGAAAATTAATTTAGTTAGAATAGATTCTGAAAACTTAAAAATTTCTGAAATTAAAAAAAGATTAAAAGGAGTCTCTGGAATTTTGATCCCAGGTGGATTTGGTAAAAGAGGAACTGAGGGCAAAATAGAAGCAATTAAGTATGCTAGAGAGAAAAAAATTCCTTTTTTTGGAATTTGTTTTGGAATGCAAATGGCCATTATTGAGTTTGCGAGGAATAAATTAAATATTAAAAAAGCTACATCGAGTGAATTTGGATTTGGAGGAACTCCAATTATTGGTTTGATATCTCAATGGAATAAAGATGGAAAATTAATCAAAGGAACCGATAAAGATTTAGGGGGTACTATGCGACTTGGTCTTTATGAGGCTAGATTAAAAGAAAATTCATTTATTAGAAAAATCTATAGATTAAAATCAATCCAAGAGAGACATAGACATAGATACGAAGTTAATATTAGTTATAAAGATCAATTTGAAAAAAATGGTTTAATCTTCTCAGGATTATCTCCAGATAAAAAATTACCAGAGATTATTGAGCTAAAAAACCATCCCTGGTTTATTGCTGTACAATTTCACCCAGAATTTAAATCTAGACCTTTGTCGCCACATCCCTTATTCTCATCTTTTATCAAGGCAGCTAAAAATCATAAATGAAAAATATAAAAGTTAATTGTGGAAATATAGAAATTTCAAATAATAATAAAATTTGTATTATTGCTGGACCATGCCAACTTGAGACGGAACAACACGCTATGGATATGGCTAGTAAAATTAAAGAAATAACTTCCAAGTTTAATATGGGTTTTATTTATAAAACATCTTTTGATAAGGCTAATAGAACAAGTCTAAAAGGACAAAGAGGTGCGGGTCTTGAACAATCTTTACCTATTTTTGATAAAATTAAAAAAGAATTAAATATTCCAATATTAACCGACATACACAATGCTGAACAATGTTCAGTTGTAGCCCCTCATGCCGATATATTGCAAATTCCAGCATTTTTATGTAGGCAAACAGATTTATTAATTGCTGCAGCCAAAACTGGGAAAATTATAAATGTTAAAAAAGGTCAATTCCTTGCACCTTGGGATATGGTTAATGTTACAAAAAAAATTGCTGAATCAGGCAATAATAACATTTTAGTTACAGAAAGAGGAGCAAGCTTTGGTTATAATACTCTTGTCTCCGACATGAGGTCTATACCTATAATGGCAAAAAATGGTTACCCTGTTATTTTTGATGCTACACATTCAGTCCAACAACCCGGTGGCCTAGGTGAGACCAGTGGTGGTCAAAGAGAGTTTGTTGAATACTTAGCAAGAGCTGCGGTTGCAGTTGGTGTTGCGGGTGTTTTTATTGAAACACATCAAGACCCAGATAATGCTCCGTCTGATGGACCCAACATGGTTCCACTAGAAAAATTAGAAAAATTGCTATCTCAATTATTTGAAATAGATAATCTAATTAAAAAATAAATGAGTAAGATTTTAAAAGTAAGAGCTCGTCAAGTTTTTGATAGTAGAGGGAATCCAACAATTGAAGCAGAAGTTTATTCAAAAAATTTAAGTGCCTCAGCTATTTGTCCATCAGGTGCCTCTACAGGTACTTATGAAGTATTTGAAAAAAGAGACAGTAATAATAAAAAATATTTAGGTAAAAGTGTTTTAGGTGCAGTTAATTTAGTTAATACAAAAATTTCTAAAAAACTAACAGGTGCAAATATTCATGATCAAACACGTATAGACACAATCCTAATTAATTTAGATGGCACTCGCCAAAAAACAAGTTTAGGTGCTAATGCTATTTTAGCTGTATCTATGGCTACTAAGAAACTTTCTGCTAAAATTAAAAGAATCCCTTTATATAAAACTTTTTTAGTAAAAAATAATTACAGATTACCTTACCCATTAATGAATATTATTAATGGAGGAGCACATGCAAATAATGGATTAAGAATTCAAGAATTCATGATTAGACCTGATAAAGCTAAGAGTTTTTCAGAAGCTATGAGAATATGTTTTGTTGTAATTAATAACTTAAGAAAATTGATTATTAAAAAGGGTTTATCAACATCTGTAGGAGATGAGGGGGGCTTTGCTCCAATGATCAGTAGCAATGAAAAAGCTTTGAATTTAGTTGTTACCGCAATTAATAAGTCAGGTTTTAAAAATGGAAAAGATGTTTCGATTTGCTTAGATGTTGCAGCAAATGAATTAATCAAAAAAAATAAATACTCTATTCATTCAAAAAAATTTGTTTCGGTAGATCAATCTATTAAAGAATATAAAAAAATAATAAATAAATACAAAATTAAATCTATTGAAGATCCATTTGGAGAAAATGATTGGATGGCATGGAGTAAATTAATGAAAAATACTAATAATGTCCAAATAGTTGGAGATGATTTGTATGTAACTAATTTAGAAAGACTTAAAAAGGGTTTTTTAAACAACTCATCAAATTCGATATTAATTAAACTTAATCAAATTGGAACGGTATCTGAAACACTTGAGGTTATTAAGTTTGCACAAATTATCGGATATAAAACAATAATTTCTCATAGATCTGGAGACAGTGAAGACACTTTTATAGCAGACCTCGCTGTAGGTACAAATTCAAATCAAATCAAAACTGGATCTCTAGCTAGATCTGAACGTGTTGCAAAATATAATCAATTATTACGTATAGAAGAAGAGCTTGGAAAAAAAGCATTAATGAGTAAAATTCATTAATGCTGGGTAAATTAAAAAAGAATTATTTTATATTAATCTCTACTTTTTTAATACTTTATTTTTTTTTTAACCTTCTAGATGGTGAAAGAGGCCTTTTTTCATATTTAAAAAAAAAAGAAATTCTAATAAATCTAGAAGCTGAAGAAGTTAATTTATCTAATAAAATCAAAGATCTTAAATTCAAAAATTCTCTATTAAGTACTAAATTAGACCTAGATTATGTTGAAACTTTAATCAGAGAAAAATTTATGTTTGGCAAAGAAGGGGAGACCCTCTATATAATTAAGAAGAATGATAATTAAACCAAGACACCCAGAAAAAGTTAACAAACCTGTAAATCCAATTAAGAAAAAACCTGATTGGATAAGGTCTAAATTAACTAATAGTAAAGAATTCTTCTTGACCAAAACTATTGTTAATCAAAATAACTTAGTAACAGTTTGTCAGGAAGCTAATTGTCCAAATATTACAGAATGTTGGAGTAAGCGTCATGCTACATTTATGATTATGGGCGATACTTGTACAAGAGCTTGTGCTTTCTGTGATGTAAAAACAGGCAAACCTGAAAATTTAGATCCATTCGAAGCTTTTAAAATTTCAAATGCTGTTTACAAACTTAATCTTAAGCATGTTGTTATAACTTCTGTTGATAGGGATGACTTAGAAGATGGAGGTTCCAATCACTTTTTTGATGTAATTACAGCTACAAGAAAAAAAAATCCCCAAACATCTATTGAGGTTTTAACCCCAGATTTTTTAAGAAAGGGTAATTATTATAAAAAAATTTTAGAAGCAGACTTAGATGTTTTCAATCATAACATTGAAACAGTTCCAAGACTTTATTTAAAAGTTAGACCAGGTGCGAGATATTTTGGTTCATTGGAACTTTTAAAAAATGTAAAAAAAATTAATAAAAAAGTTTTTACTAAATCAGGGATAATGGTTGGTTTAGGAGAAAGTAAAGATGAATTAATTCAAGTGATGGACGACTTAAGGTCTGCTGATGTAGATTTTTTAACAATAGGACAATATTTACAACCTTCAGTAAAACACCACCCTCTTGAAAGATATTATCATCCAGATGAATTTAAGGATCTAGAAAATATTGCAAAATCTAAAGGTTTTTTATTAGTTTCATCTTCACCACTAACAAGATCTTCTTATCATGCAGATGAAGACTTTGCTCAATTACAAAAAAATAGATTAGAAAAGTATAATGCCCAAAGCCTCAGTTAAGAGATTAATTGAATGTAATAAAGAACAATTAGTTGATCTTGTTCTAGATATTGAAAATTACCCAAAATTTATACCTTATTGCTTAGATGCAAAGATTTATGAAAAAAAAGAAGAAAAAAATCTAATCTCAATAATTGCAGATCTTACAATAGGTAAGGGTCCATTTAAGGCAACCTATAAAAGTGATGTCAGATTTAATAAAGATACAGACACTATCCTAGTAACCAATATTGAAGGACCTCTTAAACATTTGGATAATAAATGGATTTTTCTTGAAAAGGATAACTCTACTGAGATATCTTTTGATATTGATTTTGAGATTGAAAATAAATTTTTAAATATTGTAATGGATAGATCTTTTCAGTATGGTTTAAATAAAATAGCTAACTCTTTTAAAAAAAGAGCTCATGATTTATTTAAGGGTAGATAAATAATTAAATAACTATATGTGCAGAAAGGTTTGTCATGACTGCAGGCTTACAAAAAAGAATAATTGCTAAAATATTAACTTGGCGTGTTACTGCCAGTTTAACAACTTTTATTATTGCATGGGCGTTAACAGGTGATTTATTAATAGGAATATCTATAGGCAGTATCGAACTATAACAAAAATTTTTTTATATTATTTTCATGAAAGAATTTGGAATAGTATAAGTTGGGCTAAAAGTTAGATAATCTTATCAATTATATTAAGTACAGTACTTACTGTAACTTTTTGTATAGATATTCTATTTTTATTTTTAAATAGATTTTTTTTAGTTATTATTTTGTTTCCTTTTTTAATACCAATATAGACTAAACCAACAGGCTTTAATTTTGTTCCACCATTAGGTCCCGCAATTCCTGTGATGGAGACAGATAGGTTGGTTTTACTAATTTTACTTAGATTCTTTACCATTGATATACAGCATTCATTGCTAACAGCACCATATTTAGTGATAATTTTTTTTGGAACTTTAAGAATATCTATCTTTGCCTTATTTGAATAAGTAACCAAACCTAAAGTAAACACTTTAGAAGAGCCACTTACAGATGTTATGATGCTAGACAGCATTCCACCTGTACAAGATTCAGCAAATGAAATTTTAATTTTTTTTCGTATTAGTTTTTTAACAATTTTATTAGATAAGGTTTTCATTATAAAACATAGCTTTTAACGATCATGAAACAAACAACTGTTAGCACAACATAAAATCCAGCAAAAATGTCATCCATTATTACTCCAAAACTATTTTTAAAATTTTTATCGAATAAATTTACAGGAAAAGGCTTCATAATATCGAAATATCTAAACAATACAAAAAACAAAGTATAATATATAATAGCTTCATTGCTTTCTTTGCTAGTGCCATGTGATACCTCATAAAGATAAATAGGTATAGATTGTCCTAAAAACTCGTCAATAATTACCTCTCCAGGATCTTTATTTTTACTATCTTTTGTATGTGTTGAAATAGCATAAAATGAATAAACAAAAATAATCATTAAACTAGCCAAAATGATATCTGAGGAAATATTAAAAACATGGAATAAATAAAAAAGAATAACTGTTGTAGCAAGGGAACCAAGTGTACCTGGCATATATTTGATTTTACCTAAACCAAACATTGTTACTAAAAGATAATTAAAATTTTTAATCATATCTAAATACTGAAGCAATAACCTCACAAGCTATAGCTTTTTCTTTACCAATAACACCTAATTTTTCAGTTGTTTTTCCTTTTATATTAATTTGTGAAGAAGATATATTGCAAATTTTTGCAATGCAGGAGGTAATTTTTTTTTTATATTTTTGAATTTTAGGTTTTTGAGTAATAATATTTATATCAATATTATTAATTAAATAATTTTTAATTTTTATTTGTTGAATAATTTTTGATAGCAAAATAGTTGATCGAATATTTTTAAATTTTTTATTGTTGTCTGAAAATTTTTCACCAATATCACCCATTTTACATGCACCAAGAATTGCATCTATAACAGCATGCAAAACTGGATCTCCATCAGAATGACCTAAGGTACCAAGATATGATGGTATTTTGATTCCACCTAAATAAAGTTTTTTATTAGGTACTAATCTATGAACATCAAAGCCCAACCCAAATTTAATTGAATTAGTAACTTTGATATCTGAATTTATTGTAATTTTGTTATTATCAACTGAACCTTTAATGATCTTTATTTTTTTACCAACTTTTACAAACAAATTTGCATCATCAGTAACTTCAGGACCTTGGTTATCTTGGAGTTTATACAATTGTTTATAATTAAAAGCTTGAGGTGTTTGAATTAAGTAAATATTTTCTCTCTTTAAATTTGTAACCACATTTAAATTTTTTTGTTTAACGGAATCTAATGTTTGTATTGCTGGTACAACACAATCATTTAATTTGACTGCTTTAAAAAGTCTATCTAAAAGATTTAGAGAAAAATTAGGTCTTGCCGCATCATGAATTAATACATATTTAATATTATAACTCTTAATAGCTTTTAAAGCTTTATAGGCAGATTCAGCTCTAGTGTTTCCTCCTATAATAATCTTAATATTTTTAGTTTTAATTTTACTTATATAAGATTTATGTTTTTTATTAATAACAAGAACAATTTTATTAAATTTACTATAATTTATAGCCTTATCTACTGAATGTAAAAATAAAGGTTTACCCTTATATAGATGGTAGGGTTTTGGTATTTTAGAATTAAATCTTTTACTTTCTCCTCCAGCAAGTATTATAAA
This sequence comes from Candidatus Pelagibacter sp. Uisw_092, assembly GCF_047729545.1. GTDB lineage: Bacteria > Pseudomonadota > Alphaproteobacteria > Pelagibacterales > Pelagibacteraceae > Pelagibacter. The sequence goes on from NZ_CP159824.1 coordinate 525,206, forward strand.
ACAATTATTCATGATAAAAATATTTATTAATCTATTTATCTCATAATGAACGAATTTATCAAAAAAAATATTTTTATTGGGTCAATATTTCTAATTACATTAACATTAGGTTTTGTTACTTTCTTAACCTTTATAGATAAAAGTTTTCTTAAGTTAACAGACCAAAATCTTCAATTACTTTTGGCTGCAAATATAGCTTTATTGCTAGTATTTTTTTATGTGATCTTCAAGGAAGTGAGAGCTTCGTTAAGAATAGATGTGAATGTAAGTGGATCAAAAGCTAATAGAAAATATATAACTTTTTTTGCCTTATTCACACTAATTCCATCGATATTAATTTCTTTATTCTCGTTATTTTTATTATCATTTGCTCTCGATAAGTATTTAGATAAAAAAATTACAACGGCGGTTAACAACTCTTATGAAATTGCAAAAAGTTATACTGAGGAAGCTAGAACTAAGACACAATCTGAAATTATATTAATTGCGTTTGATTTAAATAAAAGTATTAATTTTTTAAAATCAAATATTAATCAATTTAAAAGCTTTCTTAATACACAAAAATTAATAAGAGATATGGATGAAGTTAACATCATAGAAGGTGATGGAACTCTTTACTTAACAACATTAAAGGATATTTCGCTATATACACCACCCTTACCGGAAGCTCTTGAAATGGTTTTAAACGATAAAAGACCACTTAAAATTATTAATGCTTATAAAAATCAAACAGCATCAATTATAAAATTAGAAAACTTTGAAGGTAAATATTTATATATAGCAAAATACTTAGATAAAAAAATTTCTCAATATCTATTAGAATCTGAAGAAGCTCTAAATTTTTATTATACTGTTTTAAACAAACAAACTGGTATTAAAATTTCTTTTGTTTTTATTTATTTAGTTATAGTTTCTTTATTATTATTTCTATCTATATCTATAGCTATAAGATTTTCATCAAGATTTTTTAGATCAATTAATAATTTGATAATTGCATCCTCAAATATTGGAAAAGGTAATTTAAATACAAAGGTTCCAGAAATTAAAGCTGATAAAGATATGGAACTCTTAAATAAAAATTTTAACTTAATGACTGATCAATTAAAAGCACAACAAAAAAAATTAATTATAGATGAAAGACACGAAGCTTGGGAAAATTTAGCTAGAAAATTAGCTCATGAAATTAAAAATCCACTTACACCGATTCAATTAACTATAGATCGATTAAAAAGCAAACACTCAGATAAAATGAAAATAATTGAAAAAGAAGATTTTACTAAAAGTTTAAAGATTATAGGAAAACAAATAAATCAAATTGAAAACTTAGTAAATGAATTTTCTGATTTTGCACGTATGCCAAAGCCTATACTTAAAGATAATGATTTAATATCTTTGATTAAAGATAATATCAATTTGATAAATGAATTAGATAGTAAAATTTTAATTAATCTTGATGCTAATAAGGATAAAATAATTCTTAATTCAGATAATGAGCAACTAAGTAGAGTTTTTTTCAATATGATTAAAAACTCTATTGAGAGTATAATTGAAAAAAGATTAAATAATGATGCTTTTAAAGGAAAAATTGATATTACTGTAAATGATAATCTGTCTAATATAGATTTTATTATTATTGATAATGGTTTAGGTTTTGGAACTTTTAAGGATAATATGAAAAATCTTTTAAACCCATACATCACAACAAAAAAAAAAGGTACAGGCTTAGGCTTAGCGATTGTTAATAAAATAGTAAATGACCACAATGGTTCAATTAACTTTATACCAACAGAAAATGGAGCAAAGATTAAAATTAATTTTATAAGATAATGAGTACAGAAATATTGATTATTGATGACAATATAGACATTAGAAATATTATTAATGATTTAATTATTGAGGCTGGTTATAAAACAAGATTGGCTGCTAATTACAATCAAGCATTAATTGAGATTGACAAAAAACTACCTGATGTTGCAATTATAGATGTCAAATTGGATAAAGGAGATAATGACGGATTAGAGCTTTTATCTCACATTAAAAATAAAGATCAAAACATTCCAGTAATAATAATTACAGGACACGCAAATATAGAAATGGCAATTAAAGCCCTTAAGTCTGGTGCTTTTGAATTTATTGAAAAACCTTTTAATCAAGAAAGATTATTAAATTTTATCAATAGAGCTGTTGAAAATATTAATCTTAAAAATAAAAATAAAGAATTTGAAAGTAAGCTTTTTTATTCTTATGACCTAATTGGTGTAAGTGACAATATCAAAAATATTAAAGATCAAATAAGTAAAATATCAATTTCTGAAAGTAGAATTTTTATTAATGGCCCAACAGGCTCAGGTAAAGAATTAATTGCAAGAAAAATTCATAAAGAATCTAAAAGGCAAAAAGGTCCTTTTGTAATTTTGAACGGTGCACTTTTAGATATTAAAAAATATGAATTAGAACTTTTTGGAGAAGAAAATGTTAACGGTTCAATTTCTTATGGAGCTTTAGAAAAATCATCAGAAGGAATTCTTTTAATCGATGAGGTTTCAGAAATTCCCCTTGAAACGCAATCTAAAATTCTACGTGTTCTAATAGATCAAAAATTTAAAAGAATTAATGGTACTCATGATATTAGTGTTAATGTACGTATTATATGCTCATCAAGTAAAGATATTAAGAAAGAAATTCAAATAGGTAATTTCAGAGAAGACCTTTACCATAGGCTTAATGTGTTTGAGATAAATATAGAACCACTTAAAAATAGAGTATCTGATATCCCATTTTTAGTAGAATATTTTTCAAAAAAAATTTCTTCAAATTATAATCTTAAAAAATTAAATATTGATACGAATAATGATTATTTATTAAATTACGAATGGCCTGGGAATATAAGAGAACTCAGAAACTTAATTGAGAGAATAGCAATTCTTTCACCAGATAATTCTGATAAAGTTTCAAGTATTATCAAAGAATCTTTAAAATCCCCAGATATCAAGATTTCATCAGTAGAAAACTCTTTATCTATACCATTAAAAGAAGCTAGAGAAAATTTTGAAAAGGAGTACTTAACTACTCAATTAAAAAAATTTAATGGTAATATATCAAGAACTGCTGATTTTATTGGAATGGAAAGATCTGCTCTACACAGAAAATTAAAAGGCCTAGGGGTCAAGGAATTAGATTAAATGAATATAATTATTTGTGGAGCTGGTAGGGTTGGTTTTACTATAGCCAAGATTTTAAGTGAACAAGGTCATTCAATAACTGTAATCGATCAATCTAGTGAAGATATTCAAAAAATTGATGAGACATTAGATGTAAAGTCTATAGTTGGCAAAGCAACATACCCGTCCATATTGGAAAAGGCAAATGCCTTAGATGCTGATATGATTATTGCTGTAACACGAAATGATGAAATTAATATGCTTATATGTCAAATTGCATTTTCAATTTTTAATGTTCAAAAAAAGATTGCTAGGATAAGATCTCAAGACTACTTAAATCCTAAGTTTACAAAAGTTTATAATAAAGAAAATTTACCAATTGATGTAATTATTTCACCAGAAATTGAAATAGCTAAATCCATACAAAGAAAATTAGAAGCCCCAGGTGCACTAGATAATGTTCCATTTGCTGGCAATAAAATTAGATTACTTGAAATTTTGATTAATGAGAAATGTTCCTTAAAAGATATTAAACTTAATGAAATCACCAAAAAATTTCCTAAATTAAATGCTCTTATTATGGGAGTAATACGAGAAGATAAATTTATAGTTTTAAAAAAAAATGATATCATGCTTAAAGATGACAAGGCTTATGTTATGATTAATGCTTCACAAATGAAAGATACACTAAATGCTTTTGGTCATAATGAAAAAATTTCAAATAAAATTTTAATAATTGGTGGTGGAAATATTGGTTTTAACTTAGCTAAAAATCTTGAAGAAAGCTTTGATTCAGCAAGAGTAAAAATTATTGAGAAAAATAAAGAAAGAGCAGAATTTATTGCAAGTGAACTTAATAATACAATTGTAATTAATGGTGATGCTTTAGATGAAGAAGTTCTGATGGAAGCAAATATTGATGAAGTACAAACTGTACTAGCTCTAACTAATGATGATGAAGACAATTTAATGGTGAGTGTATTGGTTGAAAAATTTGCTAAAGATAACAGTGAATTAAGTGATAAGAGAACAATGGCTTTAATTAACAAACCGAATTACTCTTTACTTCAATCTTCGTTAAAAATTGATGATTTTATCGATCCTAGAATGAATACTGTATCCAGTATATTAAAACACATTCATAAAGGTACAATTGAAAATGCATATAGTATTTTGAACGGTGAATACGAAATTATTGAAGCAGAAATAATTGATACTTCAGAGTTAATTAATAAAGAATTAAAGAATTCAAATTTACCAGATGAGATTAGAGTAGGGGCAATTTTAAGAGGTGAAGATGTAATTATTCCTAGATCAAATTTTGTGTTTAAAAAAGAAGATATTGTTGTTTTGTTGGCCAAAAAAGATTTTTTACATGTTGTTGAAAATATGTTTCGCATAAGCTCGATTTAATTAAATGAAATATTTAAAACTCATTTATTTGAGTGTTTTTTGTGGAATAATTTCAATTCTTTCTTTTTTCAATATTGTTTATTCATATTATTTAAATTTGTATCTAAATTTGAATACGTACATCTATACTTTTTTAACATCTATTATCTTAATGTTAATATTTTATATATCTAAAAATAATAATGAGAAGAAAACTACAATCTATGAGAAAATATTTACAATACTACTAGGTTATTTTTTATTACCACTAATAATTGCAATACCTTTTTATTTTAGCATTTATAATTTAACTTTTGTTAATTCTTACTTTGAAGCAATTTCTGGTTTTACATCAACAGGATTTACAATTTTTGATAACATAAATCATATTGATCAAAGTCTAGTTTTATGGAGATCCGCATCACAATGGGTTGGAGGTCTTTATTTTTTATTTTCTATCATACTTTTAATAGATATTTTTGATCATAGTTTTAAAAAATCCTTAACTAATTTTATATCTTTTAATAAAGCTGAAACCCTTAAACAATCTTTAAAAATTTTTTTATTATATTCATCAATTACTTTAGGAATTTTTATTATTATGAATATATCAGGTATTAGGTTGTTTAATTCTCTTAATTTAGCAATGACAATTATTTCATCAGGTGGGTTTTTACCATCAAATAACTTATCAAATATCTTAATAAATAATTATCAAACAATTGTTATTTCTATTTTGATGCTAACATCTTTTTTTAGCATTTTTTTAATTTATAACTTAGTTTTTACAAAAAACCATAATCTTAATTTTTTTAATGAAGACATTCATTTGCTATTTTATTTATTGACATTATTGTTTTTTTTTTTATTTTCTTAAACTTTGATAATAACTTTAGTGAATTATTTTTATCTTTAACAAGTAGTATTTCAAATATAGGTTTTTCATTAAATAATAGTCCAACCAATTTATCTTTTATCTTTTTAATACTTGTTATTATTGGGGGGTCTTTTTTTTCAACAAGCTCTGGTATTAGGTTTCTAAAAATTTATTCATTATTCAAATATTCAATTAATGAAATTTTATCCTATAGCAGACCTAAAAATATTTATATTAACAAACATTTATTCTCTAAAGAATTTTTTAAAATAAATGAAATTTATAAACATTTTTTATCAGTAGTAGTGTTTATACTATCTTTGTTATTTCTAACTTTTTTACTAACTTTAAGTGGTATTGATTTTGAAAATTCATTTAAACTGTCTATTTTAACCCTAATGAATACGGTTAATTCTACAACGTATGGACTTGCTGGTTTCAGCTTTTTTGATTTGCATTTTTTAACTAAGTATTATCTAATTATCTTCATGATTATTGGCAGGCTTGAACTTTTAACTTTGTTGATTATTTGTAAAAAATTTCTTTTTAAAAATTAAATTGGTACTATAAATATATTTAATATTGTTATATGCACTCTTAGCTCAGCTGGATAGAGCATCTGTTTTCTAAACCGAGGGTCGGTGGTTCGAGTCCACCAGAGTGCACCAACACTACATGTAACGTATATTTATTTAATCACACTACATCTAGTTAGAACCTCTCTAATTAGTTCAATTTTTCTTTGATCAACTTTATATAATGATAAACAATCAACTTAATTCAAATTTATTTGAATTATTTGTTAACAAATAAATAAATAAAAACAGAGGAATAAAATATGTTTAAATACGTAAAACAATTAACTTCTCTAGTTGCTATGGTTGCAGTTTTGATTTCATTTTCAACTGAAACAATGGCCGCTAAGAAGTCTAAAACTCTTAAAAACACTATGAAAAAAGGTTTTGTAAGATGTGGTGTATCTCAAGGTTTACCTGGATTTTCAAATGCTGATGCAGCTGGGAATTGGACTGGTGTTGACGTTGATGTATGTAGAGCGGTTGCTGCTGCAGTATTAGGTGATGCGAACAAAGTTAAGTTCACTCCACTAAGTGCTAAAGAAAGATTTACAGCTCTAACTTCTGGTGAGATTGATATCTTATCAAGAAACACAACTTGGACACTTTCAAGAGATGCAGATCTTGGTGTAACTTTCGTTGGTGTAAACTTCTACGATGGTCAAGGTTTCATGGTAAGAAAAGACTCAGGAATTACTTCTACGAGCCAATTCAAAAATGGAATTTCAGCTTGTACTAACATCGGAACCACAACTGAACTAAACATGAGAGACTTCTTTAATTCAAAAGGAATTTCTTATGAGCCAGTTGCTTTTGAAAAAGCTGACGAAGTTGTTGCGGCTTATGACTTAGGCAGATGTGATACTTACACAACTGATAAATCTGGTCTAGCAGCTCAGAGAACAAAAATGACTAGCCCCGATGACCACATAGTGTTACCAGAGACTATCTCTAAAGAGCCTCTAGGACCTGTAGTACGTCAAGGTGATGCAGTTTGGGAAGATATCGTAAGATGGTCTCTAAACGTAATGATCGAAGCTGAAGAATACGGTGTTTCTTCTTCTAACGCTGATATGATGAAAACATCTGAAAACCCAGCAATTAAAAGATTAGTTGGTACAGAAGGTGAATTAGGTTCGTATTTAGGTCTAGATCAAGACTGGAGCTTAAGAATTATCAAACAAGTTGGAAACTATGGTGAAAGTTATAAGAGAAATATAGCTGACACTGGTATTTTACCTGACAGAGGTCCGAATAATATTTGGACTAAAGGCGGACTATTATACACTCCACCAGCTAGATAATTATTATCTAAAATAATTTAAAAAGGGCTAGATTTATCTAGCCCTTTTTTTATAATAACTCACAAATGAAATTAAAAAAAATTCTACCTCAACTATTAACTCTACTATTTATAGTATTAGTATTTGGTTTCTTTACTATGAATGCCCAAGAGAATATGGGCGCAAGAGGTTTGGAATTTGGTTTTGGTTTTCTAAAAACTCAAGCCTCTTTTGATATACAGTTTTCTTTAATTGATTATGATGGTTCTCATTCATACGCTAGAGCTTACTTAGTTGGACTGCTAAACACACTTCTAGTAGCCTTTATAGGAATTATTTTAGCTACCTTATTAGGTGCTATTGTAGGTATAGCCCGATTATCGCCCAATTATTTAATCAGAAAAACGGCTTCTTTCTACATAGAATTCTTTAGAAATATTCCTTTATTATTACAAATTTTCTTTTGGTACTTTGCTGCTTTAAGAGCCCTACCAATGCTTGAAGATGCTCCTATGTTATTAAACTCATCTTTTATGACTATCAAAGGACTTTATACACCAGCTCCAATTTGGACAAATTTTGATGTTTTTTTTACAACAATAATTGCTGCAATGATTATAATTTTTTTCTTTGCAAGATATGCAAAAAAGAAACAAGAGCAAGAGGGTAAACGATTGCCTGTATTTTTCATATCTTTGGCAATTTTTATATTTTTGCCATTACTAACTTTTTTAATCGGTGGCGTAGATTTATCTTGGAGTTATCCTGTAATTAGACAGATGTCACAATCATCATATACTTTTGACGGTGGTTTAAAAATACCACCTGAATTAATTGCTCTTACTCTTGCTCTTACTCTTTATACAGCAACATTTATTGCTGAAAATGTTAGAGCTGGTATCCAAGGGATTGGTAAAGGTCAAAAAGAGGCAGCAGCATCAATCGGTCTTACCCCAAATCAAGTTTTAAAATTAGTAATCATGCCTCAAGCATTAAGAATTATTATACCTCCAACCACTAACCAATATTTAAACTTAACTAAAAATTCATCTCTAGCTGCTGCTATTGCATATCCAGATTTGGTTTTAGTTTTTGCTGGAACTGCAATGATGCAAACAGGTAGGGCTATAGAAATTGTGGGTATTACAATGGCAACTTACTTGACTATTAGTTTAGGCATTTCACTCTTAATGAACTGGTATAACAAAAGAATAGCGATACAAGAAAAGTAAAATTATGACAAATATTAATTTATTAAAACCAGATAATAAAAATTTACCTTTATTTCTTACATTGGGTGGTTTGTTTTTTGCGTTTGGAATTTTTGATTTTTATCTAAATAACTATTTTAATATGAATATTACTTCTTTTTTACCTAGAATTATTAATTTTTTTACACCATTAATTTTTGGAATTATTGGGCTTCATTTAATTAGAATAGAATTTTCAGGTATAAAGATTTTAGACACTCTCAATAAAAACATTAACACAACTAATTTCAATGCTGCATTAAGTGTATCTATAATTTTACTTATAATTTTTGGACTACCTCCAATATTAAATTGGCTTATTCTAGATGCCAATTTTGCTGGTGACACTAAAGATGCATGTACTGGTGGTGGGGCTTGTTGGGTTTATATTAAAGTTTGGTTTAATAGATTTATGTATGGAATGTACCCCAATGCAGAACAATGGAGAGTTAATTTAACATTTATTGCTGTCCTTGTGTTTATGACAGCTGGTTTTTTTGCTCCAGCAAGACTTAGAAATTATCTATCCTTATATTATGTTATTATTTTACCTATTATTTCTTTTATCTTAATCTACTTTATAGTATCTGGGGGTTCATTTGGATTAGTGTGGGTAGAAACGGGTGCTTGGGGAGGTTTATCTTTAACTTTTATGGTATCTTTCTTTTCTCTAATTTTTTGCTTCCCTTTGGGCATGATGTTAGCTCTTGGAAGAAGGTCTGATTTACCTATTGTTAAATATTCATCACTTTCTTTTATAGAATTTTGGAGGGGCGTACCTTTAATTACAGTATTATTTATGTCCGCAGTAATGTTTCCTATGTTTTTACCTGATGGAACTTACGTTGATAAATTAATTAGAGTTGTTGTCGCTATCACTTTATTTGAAGCTGCTTACACAGCAGAAGTTATAAGAGGCGGTCTACAGGCGCTACCAAGAGGCCAATATGATGCTGCTAAATCTCTTGGTATGGGTTATTGGAGAATGCATGTTTTTGTTATTCTTCCTCAAGCACTAAAATTAGTAATACCGGGTATTGCAAATACATTCTTAGCTCTTATAAAAGATACACCTCTAATATTTGTTGTTGGTCTTCTTGAGTTAGTTGGAATGTTAAACTTGGCTAAGACAAATCCTAAATGGCTTGGTTTTTCAATGGAAGGTTACGTATTTGCTGGAATAATATTCTGGATTATTTGTTATAGTATGAGTAAATATAGTCAAAATTTAGAATTAAAATATAAAACAGATAGATAATTATGTCAGATTTAATTATTCAAATACAAAAAGTTAATAAATGGTTTGGTGATTTTCAGGTTTTAAAAGATATAGACCTTGAGGTTAAACCAAAGGAAAAAATTGTTGTTTGTGGTCCGTCTGGATCTGGAAAGTCTACGCTAATTAGATGTATTAACAGGTTAGAAGAACATCAAAAAGGAACTATTATAGTTGATGGAACTGAAATATCAGAAGACACAAAAAATATAGAACAAGTTAGGGCTGAAGTTGGAATGGTTTTTCAGCAGTTTAATTTATTTCCTCACTTATCTATTTTAGATAATTGTACATTGGCCCCAATCTGGGTAAAAAAAATGTCAAAAAAAGATGCTGAAAAATTAGCTTTAGAGCACTTAGAAAGAGTGCAAATTTTAGACCAAGCTCAAAAATTCCCAGGTCAATTGTCAGGTGGTCAACAACAAAGAGTTGCTATTGCTAGGGCACTTTGTATGGAACCTAAAATTATGTTATTTGACGAACCTACATCAGCATTAGATCCTGAAATGATCAAGGAAGTCCTGGATGTTATGGTTAATTTAGCAAAGCAAGGAATGACTATGATTGTAGTAACTCATGAAATGGGTTTTGCTAAAGAAGTTGCAGACCAAATGATTTTTATGGATGAAGGAATGATTGTAGAAAAGGCAACAACTAAAGACTTTTTTGCTAATCCAGAAAGTGAGCGTACTAAACTTTTTTTAAGTCAAATTTTATAAGCTCCGATTACTCATATAATACAACAAAAAAATTCCTAAATCTCCTTATAATAACTTGACAGTATTTGTTTTTTTATATCTATTTTTTTAAAAAAAACAAATTTTTCTATTGCGATAACATCTAAAAATTAGTTCAATAGGTTTTTTTAAATAAACTTTAAGAGGGGTCTTAATGGAAGATAATTTTAATACACACTTGGGAAATAAATTAAAACTAAGAAGACTGGCTTTAAATCTTACACAAACAAAAGTTGCAAAAGCAATCAACGTTACATTTCAACAAATTCAAAAATATGAAAAAGGAACTAATGGGGTTAGCTCAATTAGACTTCTTCAATTAGCAAATTATTTAAAAGTTCCAGTTAATTATTTTTTTGAAGATTTTTCAGAATATTTAGTTAATCTTGAAAAATCTCAAGAAGGTCACATAAATGTTAACTATAATTTTTTAGTTAAACTTTACTCAGAACTTAATAATGATCAAAAGTTGAAGTTTAGTAAATCTTTACAGGCTTCACCTATAGGAATTTCAAAAGTAGGTTAAATAAATAATTTTTTAAGACCTATAATTAATTGAATATTAAATTTTTTCTAACATTTTTCAGATAATTAAAAGATATTTAACATTATTTGTGAACATAATTTCTCATACCATGTTCATGTAGATATTAAATTATTTAAATGTAAATTTTTTGGCTCCTCGGGCAGGACTCGAACCTGCGACCAATTGATTAACAGTCAACTGCTCTACCAACTGAGCTACCGAGGAATATCAAAATCACAACTTACTTTTTTTTAAGAGTAACACAAGATTTTTTTTGGAGGCAACGCCCAGAATCGAACTGGGATACAAGGATTTGCAATCCTCTGCGTAACCATTCCGCCACGTTGCCCTCTCATCTCAATTTAAAACAAATAGAGAGCCTTTTATATATTAAATATATAAAATTAGTCTACCAAATAAGCCTTCAAAATGATTATTGTTAATTCATATTATTAAATTATAAACTTATTCATCTATGAGTAACGACAAATACATACATACAGACGTCGAGGATAAGATTTATTCTTATTGGGAAAAAAACAGTTTATTTAAACCTACTAAAAATAAGAAACAATTTTCAGTGGTTATACCTCCGCCCAATGTAACAGGTAGTCTTCATATGGGGCATGCTTTAAATAATTCAATTCAAGATCTTTTAGTTAGATATCACCGTATGAATAATTATGAAACGTTATGGCAACCAGGAACAGATCACGCAGGCATTGCTACACAGGCTTTAGTTGAGAAAAAATTAACTGCTGAGGGTATTGATAAAAATAAAATTGGAAGAGAAAAGTTTATAGAAAAGGTTTGGGAATGGAAAGAGGAACACGGCGATATCATTTTAAATCAGCTTAAAAAACTTGGTTGTTCTTGTGATTGGTCAAGAAATGCTTTTACAATGGATGAAAACCTTTCAAAATCAGTTTTAAAAGTTTTTGTAGAACTTCACAAAAAAGGTTTAATTTATAAAGATAAAAAACTAGTAAACTGGGATACAGTTTTAAAAACTGCAATATCTGATTTAGAAGTGGATCAAAGAGAGGTTAATTCTAAGATTTATTATATTCAATATCCAATTGAAGATTCTAGTGATTTTATAACTATAGCAACAACCAGACCTGAAACTATGTTGGGAGATACTGCAATTGCTGTAAATCCAAAAGATAATCGGTTTAAACACTTGGTTGGTAAATTTGTAACAGTACCAATTGTTGGAAGAAAAATAAAAATTATTGAAGATGAGTATGCTGACCCAGAAATGGGAACAGGTGCTTTAAAGATAACACCAGCCCATGATTTTAATGACTATGAAGTGGGACAAAGAAATAATTTAGAAATCATAAATATCTTTACTGAAGGTGGCAAAGTAAACGAAAATGCTCCTAAAGAATATATAGGACTTGATAGATTTGAAGCTAGAAAAAGAATTTTAAAAGAACTTAAAGAAAAAGAGTTTTTTGTTAAGGAAGAAAATATAAAAAATAAAGTTCCTTATGGGGATAGATCTAATTCAATAATAGAACCTTTTTTAACAGAACAATGGTTTGTTGATGCAAAAAAATTATCAGTCAAAGCAAAAGATGTAGTTAACTCAAAAAAAACCAATTTTTTTCCTACTAATTGGTCAAAAACTTATTTTCAATGGATGAATAATATTGAGCCATGGTGTATCTCGAGACAATTATGGTGGGGACATCAAATACCAGCCTGGTATGGCCCAGATAAAAAGATTTTTGTTGCAATAAATGAAGATGAGGCAAAATTAGATGCAAAAAAATTCTATAATAAAGATGTAGATTTAATTCGTGATCCAGATGTATTGGATACTTGGTTTTCATCAGGCTTATGGCCTTTTGCTACATTAGGGTGGCCTGATAATAAAGAATATGTTGAAAAATTTTACCCAACATCAGTACTTGTTACGGGATTTGATATTATATTTTTTTGGGTTGCGCGTATGATTATGTTTGGAATGGAGTTTCTAGACAAAGAACCTTTTAAAGATATTTATGTTCACGCACTTGTTAAAGATGAGAAGGGACAAAAAATGTCTAAATCTAAGGGAAACGTAATTAACCCTTTAGATTTAATTGAAAAATATAGTGCAGATGCTTTAAGATTTACTTTACTGTCCATGGCATCACCTGGCACTGATGTAAAACTTTCTGAAGATAGAGTTAAGGGGTATAGAAATTTTTTAAATAAATTATGGAATGCAAATAATTTTTTAATTACTAATAATTGTGATTTTTCTAATATTAAAGAAAAACCAAGTTTAACAATTAATATTAACAAATGGATTTATTCTGAACTAATAGAAACTAAGAATAAAATTGAAAAAAACTTAAAAGATTACAGATTTGATGAAGCTGCAAAAAATGCCTATCGATTTACCTGGCACTCTTATTGTGATTGGTATTTAGAGCTATCTAAAACAATATTATTTTCAGAAAATGAAAAAGCAAAAGATGAGGTAAGACAAGTATCAGCTTATATATTTAAGCAAATATTAATATTATTACATCCATTTATCCCATTTGTTACTGAAGAAATTTGGCTAAATAATAAATTTGATAACTCAGGTAAAGATTTTCTAATGTTAGCTAATTGGCCCTCTGGAGAGCTTGAAAGAGACTCGTCCACTAATCAAGTTGAAAAAATTATTAGTATAGTCTCTGAATTAAGATCATTTAAAAATGAATTAAGTGTAAGCCCTGGTTCTTTTATAGATATTTCAATAGAGAGTGTTAGTGAAAAAGAACAATCATTTTTTACTGAAAATGAGATTATTCTAAAAAAACTTGGTCGTATCAAAAATTTACATAATAAAGATTTAGATAAACCAGCTGCTACATTGATGGTTTCTGGAGATCTATTTAAAGTGTATTTTGATGAAGATGTTGATTTAGAATTAATTAAAAAAAACTTAACTACCAGACAAAATAAATACCAAGAAGAAATGAATAAAATATCAGAAAGATTAGCTAATAAAAGCTTTGTTGATAGAGCACCAAAAGATATTGTTGATCAGGAAAAAACTAATTATAATAATTTAAAAAATGATGTTGAGAGAATATCAATAACTATAAAGGGTATATAATGGCAAGATTTAACAAAAAGAAATTACCAAGCAGACATACTTCATTAGGTGCTGATAGAGCTCCGCATAGATCTTTTTATTATGCGATGGGTGAAACGGAAAAAGATGTAGCAAAACCATTTGTTGGTGTTGTTTCAACTTGGAATGAAGCTGCTCCTTGTAATATTGCTTTAATGAGACAAGCTCAATCTGTTAAAAAAGGTGTTAGAGCTTCAGGTGGAACGCCTAGAGAATTTTGTACGATAACTGTAACTGATGGTATTGCTATGGGCCATGAAGGAATGAAGTCTTCTTTAATTTCTCGTGAAGTAATTGCCAACTCAACTGAACTTACTGTACGTGGTCATTGTTATGATGCACTAGTTGGTATTGCTGGTTGTGATAAATCTTTACCTGCTTTAATGATGGCAATGGTTAGATTAAATGTTCCAAGTGTATTTATTTATGGTGGCTCAATACTGCCAGGTCAATACAAAGGTAAAGATGTAACTGTTGTTGATGTTTTTGAAGCAGTTGGAAAACACTCGGCTGGAAAAATGTCTGCTAAAGAATTAAGAAAATTAGAACTTGTTGCATGCCCAAGTGCTGGTGCGTGTGGAGGGCAATTTACTGCAAATACCATGGCCTGTGTCTCTGAAGCTATTGGTTTAGCTTTACCTTATTCAGCTGGAACACCTGCTCCATACGAAGAAAGAGATAAATATGCATTATTGAGTGGAAAGACTGTAATGAATTTATTAGAAAAAAATATTCGTCCAAGAGATATTGTTACAAAAAAATCTTTAGAAAATGCTGCAACAATAGTTGCTGCTACTGGTGGATCGACAAATGCCGCGTTACACTTACCAGCTATTGCTAATGAAATTGGAATTAAGTTTGATTTAATGGATGTAGCTAAAATCTTTAAAAAAACTCCATACCTTGCTGATTTAAAACCTGGTGGAAAATATGTTGCTAAAGATATGTGGTTAGCTGGTGGTGTTCCTATGTTATTAAAAACTCTTTATGATGGCGGTTTTATTCATGGTGATTGCATGACTGTTACTGGAAAAACGATGAAACAAAATTTAAAAAATATTAAATTTAATCCTAAGCAAAAAGTTTTAAGAGCTTATGACAATCCTTTATCACCAGATGGTGGTGTTGTTGGTCTTAAAGGTAACTTAGCTCCTGATGGCGGTATTGTTAAAATTGCTGGTTTAAAGAAATTACAATTTACTGGAAAAGCTAGATGTTTTGATAATGAAGAAGCAGCAATGGCTTGTGTACAAAAGAAAAAATATAAAGAAGGTGATGTGATTATTATTCGTTATGAAGGACCAGTTGGAGGTCCTGGTATGAGAGAAATGCTTTCAACAACAGGTGCTATTTATGGTCAAGGTATGGGTGAGAAGGTTGCCCTAATTACCGATGGAAGGTTTTCAGGCGCTACAAGAGGCTTTTGTGTAGGTCATGTTGGCCCTGAGGCGGCCTTAGGCGGCCCTTTAGCTCTTTTACGTAATGGCGATGTAATCGATATAGATGCCAAAAAAGGGACTATAAACGTTAGATTAACTAAATCACAATTAGCTACAAGACGAAAACAGTGGAAAGAAAAAAAATCAAGCTTTGGATCTGGTACTATTTGGAAATATGCACAAACAGTAGGTCCTGCATATTTGGGTGCACCAACACATCCTGGTAAAAGAAAAGAAGTAAAAGTTTACGCTGACATTTAATGAAAATTAGACCTGTTATATTATGTGGCGGAGCAGGAACTAGACTTTGGCCTAATTCTAAAAATCATCAAGCAAAACAATTTATTGATTTTGGTAATTGGACTTTATTAGGAAAAACTTTTGAAAGAGTTAAATCTTCAACATTTGATGCACCGGTCATAAGTACAAATCTTAAATATTTAAAAGAGGTAAAAAAACATCTTAAGAAACATAAGATAGGTAAATATAAAATTGTTTTAGAGCCTGCAAAAAGAAATACAGCACCAGCAATTCTTTCATCAGCATTAATTAAAGACATTCCAAACGAACAACCGTTAATGTTTTTTGCAGCAGACCACTTAATAGAAAAAGGAAGCATTTTTAATAAAGCTATTAATAAGAATAAGACTAACTTAACAGATCAAAATATATTCATTTTTGGTATTAAACCAACAGCACCTTCTAGTGAATATGGTTATTTTATAACAAAAAAAGTTAAAGGAAATATTAATAAAGTTACAAAATTTATTGAAAAACCAAAAGAAGCTAAGGCTAAGCAAGTTATTAAACAAAAAGGTTATTGGAATTCTGGTATGTTTTTTTTAAGAAAAGATTCAATAATCAATAACTTTAAAAAATACCAACCTACAATATATAAAAATTGTGTTAATGCTGTTTTAAAGGCTAAACTTAAAGATAACACTTATTACCTGAATAAAGCTTCATTTGAAAAAGCTACAGCAAAGTCTTTTGATTATGCAATTTTAGAAAAAACTAAACAAATCAATGCTATTAAATTAGATATTCCTTGGTCAGATCTTGGCAGCTGGAAAGAGATCTTAAAAATGTATGACAAAAATAAGAATAAATATTACAAGAAAAAAAATGTTTATTACCGACCTTGGGGTAGGTACGTTAATTTGTTTGAAGGCAAAGGCTTTTTAATTAAAGAATTATTCGTTAAACCAAAAGGTATCTTAAGTTTACAAAAACATCATCATAGATCTGAACACTGGCTGGTAACCGAAGGAACACCTAAAATTACACTTAATAAAGATAGTTTTTCAAAAAAACAAAACGATCACATATTCATTCCATTAGAAGCAATTCATAGAATTGAAAATCCCGGTAATAAACCTGTTAAGATTATTGAAGCACAAGTTGGGTTAATATTAAAAGAAAGTGATATTGTAAGGTTTCAAGATGTATATGGCCGTATTAAATAATAATACGACCACGTAATTAATATTTAAAACCAATTATTTGGAATAATGATGTAGTGAATTGCAAGTACAATTGCTACTGACACCGTCAATCCTATAGTCATTTTAAGGAAGTCTTTACCAATTAAAGGAAAGACATATTTAAACTTATAGTCTTTATTCATTGTAGATATTGCAAGCTCTCTACCACATAACAAACCAACAAATACCCATGTTGTTGACATTGGTAAATCATTAAGTTCTTTAAAGTAGTAAAGAACAGCAGCATAAATCACATTAATTATTGTCGCTGATCTTGCGTATCTAGTTCCAGTTTTATCTAAAACAACTTTTTGAATTGTTCCTCCGTTTATGTAGAAAATATAAAAAAGAAGAGCTGTAAAGTATGCAAGAACAATTAATAATAAATTTACATCTATTTGTCTTGGAAGATATACGGCTATATTAGCTACGTCGTGAGATAACCAAACCCACCACAACCAAGCAGAAGTTACCCATACAGAGTTTCTCCAAAAACCTATCCATTTATCTTCAACTTCATCAAATTTCTCATTGATAAATTTAGATACTACTATCCAACAAATGTATGCTGCAACAGCTGCTAAGCCATATCCCACAACACTCTTCATAAGCATTTTTTCAAGAACTACAGTTGATGCAAATGCTGACAGTACTAAAAAGGTAGTTGAAACAGGTATACCTATTCTTGTTAATATTAAAAGTATTCCAGGAGCCACAGCATGATACCACTGTATTTCTTGGAAAGGTATTCTAGTTAATCTTCCGTAAGATATATCACCAGCATTACTGTACCAGCCCCATGTGATTGCAAGTATCATCACAAATGAAGCAGCACTTGCAAGGGTATACCATTTAAACCATTTTTGTTTTGACGCTATAAATGTTCCAAGCGTTTGAATTGAATCATTTGCTATAACGCTATATCCCGCTAAAGCAAAGCCGACGATCGTATATATTGTTGTCATTTCCATCTTATTTTTCCTATTTTTAATTTATCTTTATTGTTTTCCATTTCGAAAGATTCTTATTCATGAGGTCGATTTAATAGAGAAGAGAAATTTTATCTATAGGTAAATTTATTAATATTTTTTGTGATGAGTTGATTCATCGATCATTATATTATTCAAAGTTGAAGTCTATATAGAGAATTTATTAATATTATTTGAGGGATGATGATTTATCGTTTATTATATTAATTAATAATTTTGTCTAGTTGTAAAATATTTTAAATACAACTTATTAGGGCTTTATAGATACTAAAATATCACCTTATAAATACCTATTAAGAACAGTGGTATCTGCAATCCAAAGTTAGTTAATATAGCTTTATCTTTTGATATAAAACCAGCTATTGTCCAACCAATAACTCCAAGACCATGGAAGTAGATGTTAATAGGGTAGATATTTAAATTAGTTAATAATATTCCAGTTAATACTAAAGCAGTACTGATCCATTTAAGGTATTTTTTAATAAACATAGTCTCCTCTATATATAAGTTTTATTACTAATTTATTACAATTATAGAGGAAACTAAAATCTTAATTTATAAAATCCCTAAAATTAACATCCTTTAAATGAAGCAGACATATTTCTAATTAGATCAAAATATAAATCTTTTCCTGGGTTTAAAGTAGCTCCAAGTGGATCTACAACACCAGTTTTAATATTCATATCTTTAGCAACTACCTTAATGATATCAGGATTAAATTGAGGTTCTGAGAAAATACATTTTACTTTATCATGTTCAATTATTTCTCTAATTTCTGATAATTGTTCTGCACCAGACATTACGTCAGTATTAACTGTAAAAGCACCCAATATTTTTACATTAAATCTTTTTTCAAAATATTGATATGCATCATGGAAAACAATAGATGATGTACTTTCATTTAATTCAGTCATCACATCCATAGTTAGTTTATCTATATCATTAAGTGCTTTATCTAAGTTACTTTTGTAAGTAGATGCATTTTTTGAATCATTTTCGATTAAATGCTCAGTCATTTCTTTTAAAATAACTTTTGCATTAATAGGGTCTAACCAAATGTGGGGATCATATTCACCATGTCCATGTCCTTCATGCTCATCATGATCATCTTCTTTTTTAGCGTGATCGTCATGGTCGTCATGATCATCTTCTTTTTTAGCGTGATCGTCATGGTCGTCATGATCATCTTCTTTTTTAGCGTGATCGTCATGATCATGCTCATCAAAAATATTTCTTTCTCTAAACTTTAATACATTCAAACCTTTAATTTCAATTAATTCAATTTTTTCAGCTTTTATTGCAATTGAATTTAATGGTTTTTCTAAAAAACTTTCTAAATCTTCACCTATCCAAAAGATAAGATCTGCATTTTGCAACATTTTTGCATGGGATGGTTTCATAGAGAACCCATGTGGTGAGTTAAAACCATCTACAATTAAATCTGGTTTTCCAACTCCATCCATAAGATAACTCGCTAATGAATGAATAGGTTTGATTGATGTAACTACTTTTATTTCAGCATTAGCTGGTGTAAAGATCGTTAATAATGATAAAATTGATAGAATAAATGATATTTTTTTTAGTTTTTTCATAATTTAAATATTTTAATGGTTGTTATAATATAACAGTATGTAATAATATAACATTTAAATGTCAATAGATAAATGAATTCAGATAATAATATATTAGTTAAATTAAATAATGCAGGTTTTCGCCAAAATAATAAATGGCTAGTAGAAGATGTGTCTCTACAAGTTGAGAAGGGTAAAATTGTAACTCTCATTGGTCCCAATGGTTCAGGAAAAAGTACAACTGCCAAAATTGCATTAGGTATTTATAAAAATATTGAAGGAAGTATTGAAAAAAATACTAATAAAATTGGATATGTTCCTCAAAAAATTTCAATAGATTGGACATTACCACTCAGAGTTAAAGACTTTATGGTTTTAACTGAAAATATTAAGGATGATCAGATTAATGAAGCTTTATCATTAACTGGAGTAATGCATCTTAAAAATAAAAATTTAGGTAATTTGTCTGGAGGGGAGTTTCAAAGAGTTTTGCTTGCTAGAGCTATTTCAAAAAAACCAGAACTGTTAGTACTTGATGAACCAGTTCAAGGTGTTGATTATACTGGTGAGATAGCGTTGTATGCATTAATTAAAAAAATATCAGATACTTTAAATTGTGGAATTTTATTGATTTCACATGACTTACATACGGTAATGACTGCAACAGACCATGTTGTCTGTTTAAACGGCCATGTTTGTTGTTCAGGTTCACCTATTGATGTTGCAAAAAATAGTGAATATAAAACCTTATTTGGAGAACAAGCGTCTCAAATCCTTTCAGTTTATGAGCATAAACATGATCACGAGCATTCTGATGAAGGAAGGATAAAAAAAAATTAAATGTTTGATGATTTTTTTATAAGAGCATTGGTGGCTGGAATTGGAATTGCCTTAGTTGCAGGACCACTTGGATGTTTTGTTGTTTGGAGAAGATTATCTTATTTTGGTGACACACTTTCTCATTCAGCATTACTGGGTGTTACAATGGCATATACATTTGATCTAAATATTGCTCTTTCAGTATTTTTGATTTCATCAGTAATAGCCTTAATATTAATAAAGCTTCAAAAAAAAACTAATTTACCTGGTGATGCTTTACTCGGTCTTTTAGCGCACTCTTCATTAGCTGTTGGATTGGTAGTAATTGGTTTTTTAACTTTTATAAGATTTGATATCATGGGACTATTGTTTGGAGATATATTGGCTGTAACAACTAATGATATATTTGTTGTATGGGGTGGTGGTGCTATAATTTTAGTAATACTTAAATTAATTTGGAAACCTTTATTTGCATCTACTGTTAATTATGAATTAGCTGAAGCTGAAGGTTTAAATCCTGATAGATCAAAAGCTATATTTACAATTTTACTAGCTGCCGTTATTGCCATATCAATTAAAATGGTAGGTTTGTTATTAATTACTGGAATGTTGATTATCCCCGCTGCAATGGCTAGAAATATGTCAGACAGTCCACAAAAAATGGTAATTTACTCGGTTATAGGAGGATTATTGTCTGTAATTTTGGGATTATTTTCTTCATTAGAGTTTAATACTTCCTCGGGACCCTCAATAATTGTAGCGTCCTTGATCTTATTTATTTTATCTTTACTAAATATAAAACAGTCGATTAAATTGAAAAACTAATGAGTTATTGTTAAACTTTCGATTATGCATAAAGAAATCAATCTATCAAAAAATCAACAAATTATTTTTGATTTTATAGAAAAAGCTAAAGAACCACTTAAGGCTTATTCTATTTTATTTAATGTTCAAAAAAAGGGAATTAAAGCTCCATTACAAGTTTACAGGGCATTAGATAAGCTGATCGAAATAGGAAAAATACATAAAGTAGAAAGTAGAAATGCTTTTATAGCATGTAAAAGTTCAAGTTGTGAAATTTCACAAGCAACGGCTTTTTCAATATGTAATAAGTGTGAAAATGTTTCTGAAATTAATAATCCAAAACTTTCAAAATATTTAACTAATTTTGAAGACGATACCGGAATGCAATATAATAAATATAATTTAGAGTTTTTTGGTTTATGCAAAAAATGTAAAGCAAAATAAATGAGTACAGTATCCTTAACATTAAATGAAATTTTAGAATTAGCTAAAAAAACATTACTAGCTAATGGTTGTGATGAGGAAAATGCTAGTATTTTAGCAGATACTATTATGAGAGCTGAAAGAGATGGTTCTGTTTCTCATGGTTTGTTTAGATTGCCAGCTTATGTAGCTGGCTTAAAAAGTAAAAAAATTAATGGTAAAGCAAGACCTGAATTAGAAAATGTTGCTCCAAGTATTATTAAAGTATTAGGTAACAATGCAGTTGCTCCAATGGTTTTAAGTTTAGGATTACCTGCTGTTATTGATTTAGCCAAAAAAAATGGTGTAGCGGTTCTTGCTATAAAAAATTCACATCACATGGCAGCTCTTTGGCCTGAAACTGAAGCTATTGCAGAGGCTGGTCTTGTTGGTATTGCTTGTACATCTTATAAGCCTGCCGTTGCACCAGCAGGTGCTACGAAACCTTTATATGGTACAAATCCAATTTCTTTTGCATGGCCTAGACCAGGTAAAACTCCTGTTGTCTACGATATGGCAACAGCTTCAATGGCAATGGGTGAAGTTCAGATTGCAAAAAGAGAAGGGCATAAAGTACCACTTGGAACAGGTTTAACTAAAGGGGGAAAAGAAACAACTGATCCTGGAGAAATTGCAGATGGTGGAGTTATACTTCCTTTTGGAGGCTATAAAGGATCTAGTATAGCAATGATGGTTGAATTATTAGCTGGTGCATTAATAGGTGAAAATTTTAGTTTTGAAACTGCTGCTAAAGATAATAACGATGGCGGCCCTCCAAGTGGTGGTGAATTTATTATAGCAATCTCACCTGAGAAAATTTCTGGCAAAGGTTGGGATAAGCACGCTGATGAGTTTTTTAGTAAAATGTCAGCTATGGAAGGTGTTAGACTTCCAGGTGAAAGAAGACATAAAAATAGATTAGACAAAGGTCCAAGAAATATTAATGAAGAACTTGTTAATAAAATTAAATCTTTAAGTTAATTCAATTTCAATAGGTGTGTGATCTGAAGGTTTTTCTTTTCCTCTGGGGTCTTTATTAATATTAACATTCTTAACTATATTTAATAAAGAATTTGATACTAAGAAGTGATCTATTCTTAATCCATTATTTTTCTGCCAAGCACCTCTCATATAATCCCAATAAGTATAACCTTCAATTTCACCATGAATATGACGGTAGGCATCATGAAAACCTAGATTAATCATTTCTCTAAATTTTTTTCTTATCTCAAGTCTGTATAAAGCGTCATCTTCAAAACCTTTAATATTATAAGCATCTTCTGCTGAAGGAAGAATATTAAAATCACCTGCTAAAATAATGTTTTCATTTTTCTTTGAAAGAGTTTTTAGCTGTTTAATCAAAGTATCCAACCATTCTTTTTTATAAGTATATTTATCAGTATCTACAGGATTACCGTTTGGTGTATAAATGTTAATCAGTTGAATATTTTTTTTCTTATATTTTAATTCTGCTGAAATAATTCTAGACTGTTTAAGTTTGTCTTTAATCAAATCTATTCTAACATTTTCTAGTTTATGTTTAGAAATGATTGCAACTCCATTATAACTTTTTTGTCCAAACACATGACTTTCATAATCTAATGCTGAAAAATCATCATAGGGAAAAGTCTCATCTTGTGTTTTAATTTCCTGCATCATAACAACATCGGGAGAAAATTTTTGAAGGTATTCTTTAATATTTTCAATTCTTGCTCTAACTGAATTAACATTCCAGGATGTGATAATCATTATATGGAGAACGAAACACCACAACCGCAAGAAGATTTGCTTTGTGGGTTAGAGATTTTAAATTGATCACCAATTAGTTCCGAGACAAAGTCAACCTCTGAACCTTTTAATAAATCTGCTGAAGTTTTATCAATGAGAATATTTTCATGTTTTAAGTCGTCTGCTTCTAATTTTTTGTCAAAAGTAAACTCATATTGAAAACCTGAGCAACCACCACCTTTAATAGCGATTCTAAAAAATGACCCTGGATCTTTTTGAGACAACAAATTATTAATCTGTTTTATAGCTTTATCTGTAAATTTAATTTCTTTAATCATATAACAACACTGATATTACTAATATAATATCAATTTATTAAATTTAAAG
The DNA here is from genome assembly GCF_047729545.1 of Candidatus Pelagibacter sp. Uisw_092. GTDB lineage: Bacteria > Pseudomonadota > Alphaproteobacteria > Pelagibacterales > Pelagibacteraceae > Pelagibacter. Next base: position 549,087 of record NZ_CP159824.1, read on the forward strand.
TATGAATAATTACTCAAATTTAGCTCTATCTAAAAGCAAAGGTCGTATTTTTAAAGAAGCAAATTCACTTTATAGAACACCATTTCAAAGAGATAGAGATAGGATTATTCACAGTGCCTCATTCAGAAGGCTAAAGCATAAAACGCAAGTTTTTGTTAACACAGAGGGTGATCATTTTAGAACTAGAATTACCCATTCAATTGAAGTTGCACAAATTGCAAGATCAATAGCTAAACATTTAGGTTTAAACGATGATCTGGCTGAAACTTTAAGTTTGGCTCACGACTTAGGGCATACACCGTTTGGACATGCTGGAGAAGATGCCCTTAATGAATGCATGGTTAACTTCGGAGGCTTTGATCACAACCTTCAAACTTTAAGAATAATTATGTTTCTTGAGCATAAATACCTAAAGTTTAAGGGCCTAAATTTAACATTAGAAACTTTAGATGGATTATTAAAGCACAATGGACCAATTGAAGATATCTCTACAGTTGATAGGCTGATAGGATTAAAAAGTTTTAAGAATAAAATAAATTTTACTAATTCTGGATCATTGGAGGCTCAAATATCAGCAATCTCCGACGACATTGCCTACAATAATCATGACATACAAGATGGAATCAGAGCCAAAATGTTTAATTTAAACGACTTGATTGAAATTAATTTTTTTAAAGATATTTATAAATCTCACAAGAAAAACATAAAGAATAATAATAAAGATATTTTGATATATCAGATAATAAGAGATTCAATTGATTTAATGGTTAGAGATTTGATTAAAAATACTAAAAATAATTTAAAAATTAATAAGATCAAATCTTTAAATGATGTTTATAAATTAGATAATCCTATAGTATGTTTTTCTAGTAAATTTCTAAAAATTGAAAAAGAAGTTAGGTTTTTCCTAAGAAGTAAAATGTACAATAACAAGAAAGTATTATTAAAAAATAATCATGGAAAAAAAATTGTTAATAAACTTTTTTATAAAATTAAGAATAAGCCTAAAAAATTCTTAAATGCTGACCAATTAAAGAACGACACTAATAGAGCAATTGCTGATTTTATTTCAGGTATGACAGATAGATATGCAATCAATTTAAACAAAAGTATTTAATGAACATTTTTGATCTCTATTTAGATAAAATAATAATTTTGATTAAGAAGCTAAATAAAGATGGTTCTTTAGAAATACCTGAATCTTTAAAAGGAATTAATGTAGACATACCACCATCTAATTTTGACTGCGATATATCAACTAATGTAGCCATGGTACTCTCTAAAGCGAATAAAAAATCTCCAATCGATATTGCAAACACTCTAATTGATTTAATTAAAAATGAAGATGAAAAAATTGAAACTATTTCTGTAGCAAAACCTGGATTTATTAATATTAAATTTAAAACGGTATATTGGAACAATTTTATTAAAAATGTTAACCAAAATTACAAAGATTTTGGTGTTAATATAAAAGAAAAAAAACAGAAATATCTTGTAGAATTTGTTTCTGCTAATCCAACGGGTCCTCTTCACGTAGGACATTGTAGAGGTGCAATATTAGGAGATGTAATTTCAAATATATTAATTTTTAACAAGCATGATGTTTCTAAGGAATATTATGTAAACGATTATGGCAATCAGATCATAAATTTTACAAAGTCTGTTTTTTTTAGGATTAGAGAAATACTTTTTAATGAAAAATTTCCCATTGAAAATTCAGATTTATATCCCGGTGATTACTTGGTTGATATTGCTAAAAATATTATAGAATCTAACAAAGTTTTAAAATTTGATAAATTTGAAGATGTTTCAAAAGAATTAACTTTATTGTCAGTCTCAGAATCTTTAAAATTAATTAAAAACAATTTATCAAACCTTGGAATAGTGCACGATAAATTTACCAGTGAAACTGATATTGTCCTAAATAACGAAGTTCAAAAAGCAATTGACAAATTAAAGGATAAAAAACTAGTTTATAGTGGAAAAATTGAGGCCCCCAAAGGTGAGGATGATCAAAATTGGGTTGAAAGAGAGCAACTTTTATTTAAATCAACGGATTTTGGAGATGACAAAGATAGAGCACTTCAAAAATCTGATAAATCATGGACTTACTTTGCTAGTGATGTGGCTTATCACGATAATAAATTGAATAGAAATTACGATACACTTATTAATATATTAGGAGCAGATCACGCTGGTTATATAAAAAGGATAACTTCTGTCGTTGAAGCGTTATCCGGAGATAAAAAAAAATTAATTTGTAAGGTAAGCCAACTTGTTAAACTAATTAAAGATGGAAAACCTTTCAAAATGTCAAAAAGAAAAGGCGACTATATAACTGTTGAAGATTTGATTGCTGAAGTTGGTAGGGATGCTACTAGATTTATTATGCTTAATAGAAGTAGTGATGTAGAGTTGGATTTTGACTTTACAAAAGTTAAAGAAAAATCAAAAGATAATCCTCTTTACTATGTCCAGTATTGTTATGCTAGAATATCATCTGTTTTTAGACATGTAGATCTTAATATAGAAAATGATTTGAATATAAATGATTACGAATTTGAATACACTGGAGATGAAATAAAGATATTAAAAAAAATAGCAGAATGGCCGAAGTGTATTGAAGCTGCAAGTTTAAGACTTGAACCTCACAGAATACCAGTTTATCTTTATGAGTTATCATCAGAATTCCACTCTTATTGGAATATGGGTAAAGATGATCTATCAAAAAGATTTATTAACGAACAAAAGAAAATATCAAATGATAAGTTAGTTTTTTTAAAAGTTATATCTAATGTTATCAAATCTGGAATGGATATTGTTGGAGTGAATACTCCGCAAAAAATGTAATGTTAAAAGAACTTAAATATCTTTTATTTTTAATTGTTATAGTTTTATTTTTTTTTCTATCTTTCAAATACTACTTTTCAAATGAAAATAAAAAAAATTCATATAGATCTTTAAAAAATATTGAAGATAAAACTGAAAATTATTCTCATAATCTTATTTTACTTAATAGTGATACTGTTAATATCGTAGAATATGTTGAAAAAAGTATAGATAAAAACAAAAAGAATTACAATTTTTGGAAATTAATAAATAATGATGGATGATCGTAAAAGTTTTATAGTTGGTTTAAAATCAACTAAATTACTGATTAAAGAAAAAAAATTTCTAATTAGACATAAGCCTTGGGGAATAATACTTTTTTCACGAAATATCAAAAATATTACACAAGTTAAAAAATTAACAGATGAAATTAGAAAAATATTTAATGATAAGAAATACCCTATCTTAATTGATCAAGAGGGTGGCAGAGTAAATAGATTAAGAAAATTTTTTAAAGCAGATAAGTTTACAGGAGAATTTTTTGGCAATCTTTATCTTAAAGATAAAAAAGATTTTTATACTGAATATAAAAAGTTTATAAATAAAACTGTCTTATTATTAAAAACTGTAGGCATAAATATTAATACTTTACCTGTTCTTGACGTAAGATCAAAAGGGTCCAGCTCAATAATTGGTGACAGAGCATTTTCAAGTAATGCAAAGATTGTTTCACAAATTGGAGATATTTGTATTAAAGAATTTCATAATAATAAAATTGCCACTGTAATAAAACATATACCTGGTCATGGTTTAGCAAAAGTGGATAGTCATAAAAAAACTCCTACAATCAACAAGAAATTAAGACATTTGAATAATAATGACTTTAAGGCATTCAAAAATAAAAATTGTCTGTTTGCAATGACAGCGCATCTTATTTATAAAAATATCGATAAAGCAAATACAGCTACACATTCGAAGAAAATTATAAAATTAATAAGAAACCAAATTAAATTTAAAAATATTTTGATGTCTGATGATATATCGATGAAGAGTTTAAAAGGCTCTATAGCAATTAATACAAAAAAATCCTTTAGTGCAGGTTGTGATTTAGTTCTTCATTGTAACGGAAATTTAAAAGAAATGAATGATGTGGCTCTTTATTCACCAGTTATAAGTAAGTTTATTATAAAAAAAACATCACAATTTTATAAGATTATAAGTTAATATTTGACATGTCCGATACCGATTCTAAAAACTTTAATGTAGATCTTGATAATTATAACGGCCCACTTGATGTTCTGTTAGATTTGGCAAAAGCACAAAAAGTAGATCTTGAAAATATTTCTATAACTTTATTGGCTGACCAATTTCACGATTATATAACAAATGAAAAAAATCTTAATCTAGAGGTAGCCTCTGAATACCTACTAATGGCTACTTGGTTAACTTATTTAAAATCTAAACTTTTATTGCCAGAAAATCCTGAGGAAGAATTTAAAGTTTTAGAAGTTGCTGAAAAACTAAAATTGCAATTAAAAAAATTAGAATTGATTAGATTGCTTTCTGACCAAATGTTAAAAAGAAAAAGACTTGGAAGAGAAATAAGACTTAGAGGAATTAAAGGAAACATAAGATCTATATACAGCACTGAATATAAACTAAATCTTTACGAATTATTAAAATCTTATTCATCAATTATTATGACCAAAGATTTTCAAAGAATGAATATTCCTAAACTTCCAGTTTTTACTACTGAAGATGGTATAAAAAGAATAAAAGAATTTTTTGGTAAGTTAATTGATTGGAGGAATATTAATGAATTAATACCATCTTCATTTAAGAATAGTTCAAAATATAAAAGAACAGGTAAAGCTGGAATTTTTGCAGGATCTTTAGAGCTGGTTAAAGAAGGTAATTTAACTATAAAACAAGAAAATTTATTTGATGATATTTATATTAAAGAATTAAAATGACAAAAATAAAAAAGAAAACAAAAAAAATAAATGACAATATAGTTACTTTCCCATCAAAAATGAATGCTGGTGAAAGAGAAGTTGAGGCAATTGTTTTTGCTGCTGCTGAACCGTTAGATATCGACACTATCGAATCTAAAATTTCAAAAAAAATTAATGTTTTAAAATCATTGGAGAGGTTACAAAAAGAATATTCATCAAGAGGAATTAATTTAGTTTGCATTTCTAAAAGATGGTCTTTTAGAACATCTGAAAATTTATCAAACCTTATGTCTCAAGAAAAAACTGTAGAAAAAAAATTATCTAGAGCTGCAATAGAAACCTTAGCAATAATTGTTTATCACCAACCTGTCACTAGGGCTGAAATTGAAGAAATTAGAGGTGTTGCTTTTGGAACGAATACACTTGAGATTTTAATGGAGCTAAATTGGGTAAAACCACAAGGCCGTAAAGATGTACCTGGTAAACCAATTCAATATGGAACTACTAATGATTTCTTAAGTCATTTTAGTCTTCAAAAACTGTCTGATTTACCTACAGTTGACGAATTGGGATCTGCTGGTCTGATAGATAGCTCAAACATAGATAATGCAATATTTGGTACTGGTAAATTTTACAAAGAAAAACAAGTAGAAAAAGAAGATATTTATGAAAATATCGATGAGATGTTAGGTGGAACACTAAGTCCAGATGAAGAAAAGTAAAAAGTTACTTTAAAATTATATTTAAAAGAGGTATAAAATATTATGAGCATTGGAATTTGGCAAATAGCAATTGTAGTAATCTTAGTTGTCCTTTTATTTGGTAGAGGTAAAATTTCTAGTCTAATGGGTGATGTTGCTAAAGGTATAAAGAGTTTTAAAAAAGGTATGGCTACAGATATTACTGATGAGCCTGAGCCTGAGCCTAAAAACGTTTCAGAAAATAATCAAGACAGTAAAGACAAAGAATAAATTAAATGCCCACTATTGGCTGGTTTGAGATTTTAATAGTAGTAGCTGTTGCAATCATTGTTATTGGCCCAAAAGATTTCCCATATATGTTAAAAAAAGTTGGTTCATGGATTGGAACAACAAAAAGATATATTAGCAATATACAAAATGAGGTAGCTGACCTTGATATTAATTCTAATGAGATAGAAAAACCTATAGAAGAAAAAAAAGATAATGACAAAATCTGAAAATGAAGGCGGTTTTGTAAGCCATCTAACTGAACTTAGAAAAAGATTAATTCACTCTTTTATTTTTTTATTCATTTTTTTTATTGGATGTTATTTTTTTTCAGAACATCTCTATGGTTTTTTAGTTGAGCCTTTTGCTAAAGCGGTAAATGAAAGTGGAACTGATAGAAGATTAATTTTTACAGCTTTACAGGAAACATTTTTAACATACTTAAAGGTTTCTTTTTTTGCGGCATTCTTTGTTACATGTCCCTTTATATTGGTACAAATATGGAAATTTATTGCACCAGGACTATATAAGCATGAAAAAATTGCAATCGTTCCATATCTTATTTTAACACCTATATTATTTTTTCTAGGAGGAATGCTTGTTTATTATTTAATAATGCCACTAGCCATAAAGTTTTTTCTCTCTTTCGAAAGCACAGGGGCTTCAACAGGATTACCCATTCAATTGGAAGCAAAAGTTAGTGAATACCTTTCACTTGTAATGAAATTAATTTTTGCATTTGGTATAAGTTTTCAGCTACCAGTTGTTCTTAGTTTGTTAGCTAGAGTTGGCATAGTTAATGCTAAGTTTCTTAGAGAAAAAAGAAAATATGTTGTTGTAATGATTTTTGCAGCAGCTGCATTATTAACACCACCCGATCCTATAACTCAAATTGGACTAGCAATACCATTATTGATTTTATATGAATTATCTATATTTTCTGTAAACATTATTGATAAGAAAAATAAAAAAAATGCATAATATAAAAGAAATTAGAAATGATATTGAGGCTTTTAAAAAAGCTTTAAATAAAAGATTCCTAGATATAGATGTCGATAAGATTTTATCATTGGATGAGAGCAATAGAGAATATATCCAACAAAGAGAACTGCTTGAAAAAGAAAAAAGATATTTCAAAGTCTAAAGATCAGTCACTTTTTGAAAAATCTAAAAAAATTTCATCTGAAATAGATAATATTAATAAATTACAAACTAATGTTAAAAATGAATTAGAATCTATTTTATCATCAATACCAAATATACCTCATTCTGACGTTCCTACAGGTAAAGATGAAAACTCAAATATAGAAATTTCTAAATCAGGAAAAATACACAATTTTACATTTAAGCCTAAATCTCATTATGAATTAGGTGAAAACTTAAACATGCTTGATTTTGATCTAGCAACGAAAACTACTGGCTCTAGGTTTGTTTTTGTAAAAGATAAATTGGCCTTGTTAGAAAGAGCTTTATCAAATTTTATGCTTGATACACATGTTAATATTAATGGTTATGAAGAAATATCACCGCCACTAATTGCAACAGATGCTACTATGTATGGTACAGGACAATTACCTAAATTCGATAATGATCAGTTTGAACTTAAATTAGACGATTCTAGTGACAGAAAGTTTTTAATTCCGACTGCTGAAGTTATTTTAACCAATATTGTAAAAGATCAAATTATTGATAAAAAAAAACTTCCCATGCGAATGGTTGCTTCAACACCATGTTTCAGAAAAGAAGCAGGAAGTTATGGTAAAGACACAAAAGGCATGATTAGACAGCACCAATTTTACAAAGTTGAAATGGTGAGTATTGTTGAGGCAGATAAGTGCTTACCAGAACTCGATAGAATGACTGATTGTGCAACTAAAATTTTAGATTTACTAAAAATTCCATATAGAAAAATAGTTTTATGTACTGGTGATATGGGGTTTAGTGCTGAAAAAACTTTTGATATTGAGGTGTGGCTTCCATCTGAGGATAAATATAGAGAAATCTCAAGTTGTTCTTCATGTGGATCGTTTCAAGCAAGAAGAATGAAAGCTAGATATAAAAACGAAAAAAAAGAAACTGTGCTTGTTGGAACCTTAAATGGCAGTGGCTTAGCAGTTGGTAGAACATTAGTTGCTATATTAGAAAATTATCAACAAGAAGATGGCTCTATTATTGTACCTGAAGTTTTAAGGCCTTACATGAATAATATTGAGAAAATCAATAAGATTTAAAGTTGTTTTAATTTAATAGATGTTGTAAGTATTCACTTTAATCAAGGAGAAAAATGGATTTAGGAATAGGACAATTTATACCACTAATTTTAATTTTTGTTATTTTTTACTTTTTTTTAATAAGACCTCAACAAAAGAAAGTTAAAGAGCATAAAGCCATGGTAGAAAACTTATCTAGAGGAGACAAGGTTGTAACGTCTGCAGGTATTATTGGAACAGTTGAAAGAATTATTGATAATGAAAAAGTTGAAGTGCAAATTGCCGACAACGTTAAAGTTGAAATTATCAAATCTACAGGCATCCAAGGATTACTTAACTCTCCTGAAGTAAAAAAATAACATTTAACTAAAGTGTTATACTTTTCCAAATTAAGAATTGCCTTAGTTTCTTTAGTAACAATTTTTTTTATTTTTATTGCTGCATCTAATTTTCAGGATTCTAAAGATAGCTTTATATCAAATAAAATAAACCTAGGTTTAGATTTGCAAGGTGGCTCATATCTACTACTTGAAATTGATAATGGACCTGTTGAAATTCAAAAATTACAAAATACAACAACTGTTATTAGAAATTTTTTAAAAGATAAGAAAATAACTTTTAACGATCTGAGAATAGAAAATAAAAAAATAATATTTAATATATCCAAAGACAATACTGAATTAGTTGAAACTTTTTTCCTTGATAAAGAAAGTGATATAAACCCATATTATAATCAATATAAATCTCATCAGTTTGATTTAGAAATACAAAATAATAAATTTACTTTAACTCTTTCAAAGTACGGACTTATAGAAATCAAAACTTCTTCACAAGATCAAGCTTTAGAAATAGTTAGAAGAAGAGTTGATGAGGTTGGTACTAATGAGCCCAATATATTAAAAAGAGGTAATAATAGAATTTTAGTTGAACTTCCAGGTCTAGATGATCCTATGCGTATAAAGTCACTTTTAGGAAAAACTGCAAATTTAACATTTAGATTTGTCACTCAAAATAATAATGACACTTTTGGAACTGAAATGCTTCAGTTTGAAGATGGAACTAGCGAAGCAATGGTTAGTAAAAGAATAATCTTAAATGGTGAGAATTTACTGGATGCTCAACCACAAATGAACAATCAAACAAACGAAACAGTAGTATCATTTACTCTTGATAGAGTGGGAGCTAAAAGATTTGGAAAAGCAACAAGTACTGGTATTGGAAAACAATTGGCAATAGTTCTAGATGGAAAAATCGTTAGTGCGCCAGTTATTAGAGACACTATAGCAAGTGGAAATGGTCAGATCAGTGGCAACTTTACATTTCAATCAGCTACAGATTTAGCTTTACTACTAAGATCAGGAGCTTTACCAGCACCACTTAATATAATTGAGGAAAGAACAGTAGGACCTGATCTTGGACAAGATTCAATTAATGCTGGTGTTTTTGCACTTATGATAGGTTTTTTATTAGTGATTATTTTTATGTTTTTTAAATATAAAATATTTGGTTTGATAGCCAATATAACACTTTTAGTTAATTTATTTTTTTTAGTAGGTATTTTGACTCTATTTGGAGCTACATTAACATTGCCGGGTATTGCCGGTATTATTTTAACTGTTGGTATGGCAGTTGACGCAAATGTATTAATTTTTGAAAGAATTAAAGAAGAATGTAAGAAAGAAAAAAATAATATAATAGCTTTTGATACAGGTTATGTAAAATCAAAAACCGCAATTATTGATGCAAATATAACTACATTAATTGCAGCTATTATTTTATTTTTTATGGGGTCGGGTCCAGTTAAAGGCTTTTCTGTTACCTTAGCTGTAGGAATTTTTACTACTCTATTTTCAGTTTATTTTATTGCAAGAATGCTTACTGGTCTTTACGTGATAAGAAATAAAGAAAAAACTAAACTAATATAAATGATTAATTTTAATAAATTTTATAAACTATTTAACCTTATCTCTTTAAGTCTAGTCTTCCTATCTATTCTATTGTTATTTTTTAAAGGACTTAATTTTGGTGTAGATTTTAAAGGTGGGACCTTAATAGAACTAAGGTCTAATGATAAAAATATTAATGTTACCTCTTTAAGACAATCTTTTAATAAAATGAATTTAGGAGATTTTAACGTTAAAAAATTTGGTAATGAAAATGATTTTTTAATTAAGATAGAGAAAAAAGACACAAGTGCAAAGGCTATTGAAGTTATTAAAAAAGATTTAACCTCTTCTTTGGGTGGCTCTTTTAATTTCAGAAGAGTTGAAAATGTAGGTCCAAAAGTTAGCTCTGAATTATTAAAGTCTGGTATTATTGCAATAGCACTATCTCTAGCTGCAATGTTATTTTACATATGGATAAGGTTTGAATGGCAATTTAGTTTAGGTGCTATTTTAGCCTTATTCCATGATGTTATTATAACACTAGGTCTTTTCTCGCTATTTAGTTTAGAAATAAATCTATCAATAGTTGCTGCTGTTTTAACTATAGTTGGTTATTCAATGAACGATACTGTTGTTATTTATGACAGAGTTAGAGAAAATTTAAGAAAGTTTTCTGATATCAAAATTTATGAACTTACAAATATTTCAATTAATGAAACTCTTTCTAGAACTATAATTACATCAGCTACAACATTGCTTGCTTTAGTTTCAATTTATTTATTTGGAGGGGAAATATTAAAAGGTTTTTCTTTAGCCATGATAATGGGTGTTGTATTTGGAACTTATTCTTCAATTTATATAGCTAATCCGATACTTGTAAAACTTAGAGTTTCACAAAAAACAATCCTAAAAGAAGATACAGAGTAGATTTAATAAAGGTTTTGAGCTGCTACCATTGAAAGTAGCATTGGTAACGATAAAAGAGTATTTGTTCTTGAAAACAACATTGCTGTTCTTGCTGATTTTGCTTTAACATCAGGCTCACATTCAACCATTCCTAGTGCTCTTTTTTGATTTGGCCAAATTATAAACCAAACATTAAATGCCATATATAAACCAAGCCACATACCAATACCGATAGCTGTATTTTTTCCACCACCACCTAAAGTCATAGCATCGTGTAAATAACCATTTAAATAAGCTAAAATTAATCCTGATATTACGGTAAGTAAAGCAGCCCATCTAAAATAAAACAATGCGGCTGGAGCTATAACTTTGCCTATAGCAGGTTTTTGTTCATCAGGGATTTTCGGCATGTTTGGGATTTGTACAAAATTAAAATACCAAAGAAGCCCAATCCACATAATAGCAACTGTTACATGGATCAATCTTGTTAACCAACTCCAAAAAATTGTATCAAAATCGAAACCACCATTACCATAAAATAACCCTAGAAAAAAAATTATAGCTAAAGCTAATGATGCGTGAATAGTTTTTGGAAGTGATGATAGTAAATTACCCATAATTAGAATCACTTATACACTAATTTTTTATATCTTTAACTTCTTTTTAAATTTTTCTTCCAGCATAGGTTTTAAGAATTCACCAGTATAACTACCTTTTATTTTGATAATATCCTCAGGTTTACCCTCTGCGATAATATTACCACCTTTAACACCACCTTCAGGTCCCATATCGACAATATAGTCAGCTGTTTTAATTACATCTAGATTATGTTCAATAACAACAACTGTATTTCCTAGAGCTACAAATGTGTGCAATATTTCTAATAGTTTTTTAATATCATGCTGATGAAGACCTGTTGTAGGCTCATCTAATATGTACATAGTTCTTCCTGTAGATCTTTTTGATAGTTCCTTAGCTAATTTAATACGTTGAGCCTCACCACCAGATAGTGTTGTTGCCTGCTGTCCAATTTTTATATAACCAAGCCCAACTTTTTTTAATGTTAATAGCTTAGTTTTTATGTTTGAAATGTTTTCAAAATATTTACACCCCTCATCAACAGACATATCTAATACATCGGCAATACTTTTATCTTTAAATTTTATCTCAAGAGTTTCTCTATTGTACCTAGTTCCCTTACATTCATCACACTGGATATAAACATCTGGTAAGAAGTGCATCTCGTATGTAATTACACCATCACCCTCACAAGCTTCACATCTTCCACCTTTAACGTTAAATGAAAATCTTCCAGGTTTGTATCCTCTTGTTTTTGATTCTGGTAATGCTGTAAACCAATCTCTAATAGGTCCAAAAGCACCAGTATAGGTCGCTGGATTTGATCTAGGTGTTCTTCCAATAGGAGACTGATCTATATCAATTATTTTATCTATAAGCTCAACACCTTTGTAACTCTTAAACTCTTTAGGGACTTTTCTAGCTTTGTTATTCAAGGTTAAATTTAATGCATGATATAATGTTTGTAATATTAGTGTTGATTTACCACTACCTGAAACACCAGTTACGCAAGTAAAACTTCCTGTTGGAATTTTAAGATTAACGTTGTTCAAGTTATTTCCACTAGCACCATTAATTTCAACAAACCTTCCATTTTTTGCAAGCCTTCTGGTTCTTGGAATTTCTATATACTTTTTATGAGATAAGTATTGTCCAGTAATACTGTTTTTATTTTTTAGTATTTCATCATAAGTACCTTGTGCAATTATTTCACCACCATTAGTGCCAGCCTCAGGACCCATATCTATTATATGATCTGCATTTTCCATAGTTTCTGTATCATGCTCAACAACAATTACAGTGTTACCTAAATCTCTCAGTCTTTTTAATGCATTTATTAATTTAACATTATCTTTTTGATGTAATCCTATAGAGGGTTCATCAAGCACATACAGTACACCAGTTAATCCAGAACCAATTTGTGATGCAAGTCTTATTCTTTGAGCCTCACCCCCAGAAAGAGTACCTGACTCTCTTGATAATGTTAAATATTCAAGCCCAACATTTAAAAGGAACGTTAGTCTTTCATTAATTTCTTTTAAAATATGTTCTGCTATCTTAAATTGTCGTTTATCAAGGTTTTGCTCTAAACCTTTGAACCATTTAGCTGCATCTAGAATAGATTTTTTAGTTACTTCGCTTATATTCTGATTATCAATTTTAACACATAAGGCTTCTTCTTTTAATCTATTACCGTTACATCCTTCACAAGCAGAATCAGATTGGTATTCAGCTATCGCTTCTCTTTTCCATTCACTGTCAGATTCAAGAAATCTTCTTTCAAGATTATTTATTACACCTTCAAAAGTTTTTTTATGAGAATATTTTTCATAACCGTCATCATAAACAAACTTAATTTCTTCTTCATCCGATCCAAACAATATTACATCTCTAAATTTTTTTGGAAGTTTTTTCCATCTCTCATCTAAAGAAATTCCATAATGTTTAGCAATAGAGGCTAAGGTTTGAGCATAATATAGTGTTGTTGATTTGGCCCATGGCTCTATAGCACCATCAGCTATACTTTTTTTCTCATCAGGAACTACTAAATCAGGATCTACATTCAATTTAATACCTATACCCTCACATTCTGCGCATGCTCCGTAAGGACTATTAAAAGAAAAAAGTCTTGGCTCAATCTCTTCAATTGTAAAACCACTTTCTGGACAAGCAAATTTTGTAGAATAAATTAATTTTTCAATTTTTCTAAATTTTTGTGGCAATGTTTCATCTTCGTACTCAACAAATACCAATCCATTTGATAAATTTACAGCTGTCTCAATACTTTCAGCAAGTCTATTACCAAGATTAGAATTCAAGACAATTCTATCAACTAAAACAGATATATCATGCTTGAGCTTTTTATCTAAATTAGGTGCATTATCTATTTCATAAATGACTTCATCAATTTTAATTTTTCTAAAACCTCTTCTTTTATAACTTAAAATATCTTTTCTATACTCACCCTTACGACCTCTAACCACAGGAGCAAAAATATAAATTGTAGATTTTTTAGGTAATTTTTTTATTAAATCAACGATTTGGGTTATTGTTTGCGATGTAATTGGCTTTCCTGTAAATGGTGAGAAGGGAACGCCAGCCCTTGCATACAACACTCTCATATAGTCATAAATTTCAGTAACTGTTGCAACAGTTGATCTTGGATTTTTAGATGTATTTTTTTGCTCTATGGCTATAGCTGGACTTAATCCCTCGATAAGATCAACATTTGGTTTTTTCATTTTATCCAAAAATTGACGAGCATAAGCTGATAAACTTTCAACATATCTTCTTTGTCCTTCGGCATAGACAGTGTCAAATGCTAATGAAGATTTTCCTGAACCAGAAAGACCAGTAATTACAACAAACTGATCTTTAGGTATTTCTACTGAAACATTCTTTAAGTTATGCTCTTTTGCACCCTTAATAACTATCTTTTTAATCATAATTTTAGTTGCTTTAAATTAATAAAATTAATATTGAGTTTATATTGTGATATAAAATTAATTAAATTAATAAAGAATTATAAATATTATGGCTGGAAGTTTAAATAAAGTATTATTAATTGGGCGTTTAGGCGCAGACCCAGAAATCAAACAAATGTCGAATGGCAAAAGTCTTGCTACCTTAAGTTTAGCTACAAGCCAATCTTGGAAAGATAAAGCAACTGGAGAAAAAAAGAAAAAACAGAATGGCACCGAATAGTTGTATTTAATGAAGGGTTAGTCAATGTTGTTCAGCAATATTTGAAAAAAGGTGCTCAAATTTATGTTGAGGGACAGATAACAACTAGAAAATGGAAAGATGAACAATCTGGTCAAGACAAGTATTCAACTGAAATTGTAATTCAAGGATACAATTCTTCACTTACTATGTTGGGTGGTGGAAACACTGGCGGTGGTGGTATTCAAAATGACAATTCGCAAGCTGTTGCTAGCAATCCTGATGATAGCCCCCAAGCCCCTAATGATATGGATGACGAAATTCCATTTTAGTTTCTATGAAAGACACAGAAATATCTAAAGACAAAAATATTAAAGTTATCTCAATGCATGATGAGATGAGCTCATCATACTTGTCATACGCAATGAGTGTAATTGTGAGCAGGGCTCTTCCTGATGTCAGAGATGGACTTAAACCTGTTCATAGAAGAATATTATTTGCTATGTATAAAGGTGGCTACGATTGGTCAAAACAATTTAGAAAATCTGCAAGAATAGTTGGGGATGTTATTGGTAAATATCACCCACATGGAGATCAATCTGTTTATGACGCTCTTGTCAGAATGGTTCAAGATTTTTCCATGAGTTTACCACTTGTTCAAGGTCAAGGTAACTTTGGTTCTATTGATGGAGATCCAGCTGCAGCTATGAGGTATACAGAAACAAGATTAGCTAAAGTTTCTCAATACTTAATTGATGATATAGAAAAAAATACCGTTGAATATAAAAGTAATTATGATGAAACGGAAAGAGAGCCAACTGTCTTGCCTGCTCAATATCCTAATTTACTAGTAAATGGTGCAGGTGGTATTGCTGTAGGAATGGCTACAAGCATTCCCCCGCATAATTTAGGTGAAATTATAAATGGAACATTAGCTTTAATTGAAAATAAAGATATTAAGATTAAAGAATTAATGAAGCATATACCTGGACCAGATTTCCCTACAGGTGGTGTTATTATAGGAAAAGAAATTATTAAAGCTGGATATAATGTGGGTCGTGGGTCCTTTAAAATTAGAGGTGAAATTAGTGTTGAAGCACAAAAAAATGGTAGAGAGAGACTCGTTATAACTTCTGTGCCATATCAGGTAAATAAATCAGTTTTAAATGAGAGAATTGCCCAACTTGTTAGAGAGAAAAAAATAGAGGGAATAAAAGATATTAGAGACGAATTTAACAGAGAAGGGATTAGAGTTGCTATTGATTTAAGAAATGGCGTTGAACCAGAAACTATTAAAAGATTACTTTATAAAAATACATCTATAGAAAGCTCTTTTGGCTTTAATACTTTAGCTATTGTTGACGGTAAACCTAAAATTTGTAATTTAAAAGAATTTTTATCAAATTTCTTAACATTCCGTGAAGATGTAGTAATCAAAAAAACTAAGTTTGATTTAAAGAAAGCTGAAGACAGAGCTCACATCCTTATTGGATTATCTGTGTCTGTTGAGAACTTAGATAAAATTATAAAAATTATACGGTCTTCAAAAACTCCTGATGATGCTAAAAAATCATTATTAAGCACTAAGTGGAAAATAAATAAATCTTTAAAGCTAATTTCACTTGTTGAAGATAAGAAGGTAAAAAATTTATATTTACTGACCGATCCTCAAGTAATTGCTATTTTAGAACTTAGACTTCAAAAACTTACAGCTCTTGGAATTAATGAAATAGAAGTCGAAATTAAAAAATTAGCCGATCTGATTAAAGGTTATAAAAAAATAATTAATTCTAAAAAAGAACTTTTAAACGTAATAAGTGAAGAACTTAAAACTATCAAAGAAAAGTTTGCAGTTCCAAGAAGAACTAAAATTATAGATGCAGTTTTAAATTATGATATCGAAGAGACTATTCAAAAAGAAGCAGTGATTATTACTGTTACTCTTCAGGGTTATATTAAAAGAGGAGCTTTAAGTAGTGTCAAACAACAAAAAAGAGGCGGTAAAGGAAAATCTGGGATCACAACGAGAGATGAAGATTCTGTGGTTCAAACTTTATCAGTTAACACTCACACTTCTGTTCTTTTCTTTTCAACAGAAGGACTTGTCTATAAAATTAAAGCTTGGAAAATACCTGAAGGATCAACTACCTCAAAAGGTAAATCTCTATTCAACATCTTACCATTAAAAAATCATCAATCTATTAGTTCAATAATGCCATTTCCTGATGATGAGAGCGATATGAAAAATCTTCAAATTGTTTTTGCTACTGCAAAAGGTAAAGTTAGAAAAAATAGCCTAGAAGATTTTTCTTCAATTAATTCAGCTGGAAAAATTGCAATAAAATTAGATCCTAATGACAAAATCGTAGGTGTTGAAATCTATAAGGATGATCAAGATGTGATGTTAAGTACGAAAAATGGTAAATGCATTAGATTTGAATCAAAAAAACTTAAAGTCTTTAAAGGAAGATCTTCAAAAGGCATTAAAGGTATTGAGTTAGCCCCTAATGATGAAATTGTTTCTCTTTCAATAGCAAATAAAGAAAAGACAAAAAAAGATTCTAAATCTGAGGAAAGATTTGTTTTATCTATTACAGAAAATGGATACGGGAAAAAAACTCTGAACAATGAATATAGAGTTACAAATAGAGGTGGTAAGGGCATAATTGGAATTATTAACTCACCTAGAAATGGTAGTATATGTTCCTCATTTCCAGTTATTGAGGGAGATGATGTAATGATTTCAACTAATAAAGGAAGAGTGATTAGAGTTGCTGTTAATGAAATCAGAACGGCAGGAAGAAATACTCAAGGTGTAAGAATTATCAAATTATCCGGTGATGAAAAAGTTGTTTCAGCAATAAAAATTGATGATAACTTGGAGTAATGAAAAAAGTTGCCGTATATCCTGGAACATTTGACCCAATAACCTTCGGTCACATTGATGTAATTAAAAAAGCTTTAAAACTATTTGATAAAGTTATTGTTGCAGCATCTGAAGGCACTAATAAAAATTATCTTTTTAATTCACTTGAAAGAATTCAGTTGATTAAAAAAGCTCTGTTTGTTGATTTGAAGTTTGATAAAAAAAGGATTGAAGTTATTTCATTTACTTCATTAACAACTGATTTATGTAAAAAATATAAATCTAATATTATTTTAAGAGGCCTAAGAGCTGTATCTGACTTTGAATATGAATTTCAATTAGCTGGTATGAATAGAAAATTAAATAACGATATAGAAACAATCTTTTTAATGTCTGATGTTGAAAATCAAATTATTTCATCAAGATTTGTTAAAGAAATAGTGAGACTAAAAGGTGATATAAAAAAATTTACTACAAAAAGTACAATAAAGTCTTTAAAAGAGAAATATGAATAAATTTATAACAAAATTTTTAATTTTATTTTTTATACTAACCAACAATACAATAGCAGAGGAGAATATAATGATTTTAAAACTTAAAGATGGAGACATTAAAATAGAACTTTTTGAAGATGTTGCCCCTAATCATGTTAAAAGAATTAAACAATTAGCCAAAGATGGAAAATATGACGGTGTTGTATTTCACAGGGTAATTGATGGTTTTATGGCTCAAACAGGAGATGTACAATTTGGTAACTCTTCTAATGACCAATTTGATTTAAAAAGAGCAGGAATGGGTGGTTCTGATTTACCAGATCTTAAAGAAGAATTTAGCAACTTACCTCATGAAAGAGGAACCTTATCTATGGCTAGATCACAAGATCCAAATAGTGCTAATAGTCAATTTTTTATTTGTTTTAAAGAATCATCATTTTTGAATAATCAATATACTGTGTTTGGAAAAGTTATTGAAGGCATGGAGTTAGTTGATAAAATAAAAAAAGGAGATTCTAATAACAATGGATCTGTTTCAGATCCAGATAAGATTATAAGCTTTAAATAAAATTTTTATAAATTTATGGCATTAAAAGATTTTAAATTTAATGTTATAATAAAAGATAATTTTGCAAGAGCTGGTGTTATTGAAACACATAGAGGAAGTATCCAAACACCAGCTTTTATGCCTGTTGGCACTCAAGCTACAATTAAAGCTTGTTTAATTGATAATGTTATTGAAACAGGTTCAGAAATAATACTATCAAACACATATCATTTAATGATTAGACCAGGAGTTGATAGAATAATTTCAGCGGGTGGTCTTCATAAATTTATGAATTGTAAACTTCCAATACTTACAAACTCAGGTGGTTTTCAGGTAATGTCTCTTTCAAAATTAAACAAAGTTGATAGAGAAAAAGGAGCAATTTTTAATTCTCATATTGACGGTAAAAAATTTATATTAAGTCCCGAAGAAAGCATAAGAATTCAAAAAGGTTTAGACTCAGACATTGTAATGATCATGGATGAGTGTCCAAAAAAGACCACAGATTATAATGTTATTAATAAATCAATGGAGTTGTCCGTATATTGGGCAGAGAGATCCAAGTTTGCATTCGGATCAAATCCACATAAAGGATTATTTGGAATAGTCCAAGGAGGTTTATTTAAAGA
Organism: Candidatus Pelagibacter sp. Uisw_092; assembly: GCF_047729545.1. Classification (GTDB taxonomy): domain Bacteria; phylum Pseudomonadota; class Alphaproteobacteria; order Pelagibacterales; family Pelagibacteraceae; genus Pelagibacter. Next base: position 568,118 of record NZ_CP159824.1, read on the forward strand.
TCTAAGAATTAAATCACTGAAAGCGTTAACAAAGATTGATTTTGATGGTTATGCTATAGGTGGTTTAGCTGTGGGTGAAACTCAAAATGAAATGTTTAATGTTTTGGATGATATTAAAGAAGCAATGCCAGAGGACAAACCTAGATATCTAATGGGTGTTGGAACACCTGCCGATATACTGGGTGCGGTTAAAAGAGGTGTTGATATGTTTGATTGTGTAATGCCAACAAGGTCAGGGAGGACAGGGCTAGCTTTCACTTGGAATGGACGTTTAAACATCAAAAATAATAAATTTAAAAATGATAATGAACCATTAGATAAAGATTGCTCAAACTTGAACCTTAACAAATATTCAAAAAACTATTTAAATCATCTTTTTAATACAAATGAAATATTAGGATCAACACTACTCACTCTTCATAATATCAACTTTTATCAAGAATTAATGTCTACAATTAGAAAAAATATCAAAAAAGGAACATTTGATAAATTTCACGATGAATACATTGATAAGTTGTAATTTAAATATTTGCAATTATTCAAGTTATGGAATAAATAATTGTTTTTTGGTAATAAAAATTATTTAAGTTTAAATATTTTTTTATTGTTTAGATTTTTAAGTGTAAAGAAATTTAAAAATTTTAAAGAAGGCTTCACCAAAAGTTTTTTTTTAAAATTAAATAAAAAAAACATTAATCTTTATTTTGATAATTTCTATGTGGGCCCTTAGCTCAGTTGGTAGAGCAATTCCCTTTTAAGGAATGGGTCGATGGTTCGAGTCCATCAGGGCTCACCAAAAAACTAATTTAAATAATTTAACTTACAGAAATAGGTGGATAGTCAAGAATTATACTGTTTTCCCATTCTTTCAAATCTTTAATTCTCTTAGACGAAGAGGGGTGTGTGCTCATAAATTGAGGAGGTTCCTTTCCTTTATTTGCTTCCTTCATTCGCTCCCATAGTTTTTTAGTTTCACGAATATCAAAACCTGATAACGAAGCAAAAATCATTCCTAAATAGTCAGCTTCAGTTTCTTGTGTTCTGGAAAAAGGATTCATAATTCCTATTTGTGATAAAAGGCCAACTGTATTCATTCCTGTAACTCTATTTACCTGAGATAACTTACCACCTGAAAAAATATCAAAAAGTTGAGTTCCTGTATTTAAAAGCATCCCTCTACTAGCCCTTTCTACTGAATGTTTTGCAACAGCATGTGCTATTTCGTGACCCATAACTGAGGCTAGACCATTAGTATTTTTGGTAACATCTAGGATTCCAGTATAAATAGCAATTTTACCACCAGGCATACACCAAGCATTTTTAACTTTTTTATTATCTATTAAAATATACTCCCAATCAAAATTGACAGTAGGATCGTTTAAACCCGCTCTATAAAAATATTCAGTTATAGAGTCTTCCATTCTTTTTCCAATATCTTTAATTTCATTTAGTGTTTTAGTGTCATCACTCATTTTCTCTTTTTCTTTGATCTTTTCAAAAATTTGAGCTGCTTGAGCGTTTAATTTAGATTCAGGTATAATTTTTAATTGCCTTCTGTCAGTTATTGGCGCTGTAGAACAAGCACCTAACATCAAGCCTGAACATCCGCACCCAACATAATTTAAAAATTTTCTTCTATTCATTTTATTAAAATTTTGATAATCGTATAAATATATACTTTTATGAATTTAAACAATAAAATCTTAGTTACACTTTTCATTATAGCTGTTTTATTTGTTGTTTATTCTAGTTATAACTAAATTATCTATGCTTATTAAGAAAAAAAAATCATTAGCTCTTAAATTAAGAAACTATTTTTTCACAGGTGTAATTGTTTTAATACCAATTGGGTTTACACTTTATCTAAGCAAATTCTTAATAAATTTTTCAACAAATTTAGTACCTTCAGGATTAAATCCCAATACTTATCTTCCATATGCAATACCAGGTATTGAAATAATTTTAACAATTATTTTTATTACAGTTGTTGGTGGCCTCTCTTTAACTTTTATAGGTAAAAAATTTTTACAAATAATTGACGATTTATTTAAAAGAATGCCAATACTAAGAACTATTTACTCTGCTATTGGACAAATGACAGATTCTTTTAGAGAGCAAGAGGGTAATAAAAAAAGCGTAGTGCTAGTTGAGTATCCAAGAAAAGGATCTTGGGCCGTGGGTTTTGCCACCAAAGAAAATACAGGTGAAATTAAAGCTAAAACAAATATTAACTTGGTTAATGTTTTTGTTCCAACGACGCCCAACCCAACAAGTGGCTTTTTGCTAATGATACCAAAAGAAGATTTGATTTATTTAGATATGACATTTGAAGAAGCGTCAAAATTTATAGTTTCAGCGGGAACTTCTAAGCCAAAAAGCTAAACCATATCATTAATTATATCTGCTTGATCGTATAACTTGAGTAATGCTTTATATTTTTTAATATCAATATTTTCTAATTCTATTTTTTTAATTTGTTTTTCTGCCATTAAAAATAAATCTTCGTTTTGAATAGGGTCAGCTAATTTAAAATTTTTAACACCACTTTGTTTAAAACCAAGCAAATCACCAAAACCTCTTAACTTCATATCTTCTTCAGATATTTCGAAACCATCATTAGAGTTTTTTAGAATATTAATTCTTTTTTTTGCATTAACACTTAAATTAGACTTAAACATTAATATGCAACTCGCTTGTTTTGTGCCACGTCCAACCCTTCCTCTTAACTGATGTAACTGTGATAAACCAAATTTATTAGCATTTTCTATTATAATTACATTGGCATTAGGAAAATCAATACCCACTTCTATAATTGTTGTTGAAACTAAAATTGAATATTTTTTGTTTAAAAATTTATTCAATATTTCTTCTTTTTCTTCATTGTCAATTTTTCCATGAAGTAATGCAACGTTATTTGGAAAAATTTCATTAAGAAATTTGTATTTAGTAACTGAAGACTGATGATCTAATTTTTTTGATTCCTCTATCAAGGGACATACCCAGAAAATTTGGTTTCCTTCTTTAATTTCTTTTTTAACAAAATTAATAACATCATCCATTTTACTTTCTAATTTACTGTAAGTTTTAACCTCTTTTCTATTACTTGGTTTTTCTCTAATAATAGAAACATCCATATCACCATAAACAGACATAGTCAGAGTTCTTGGTATCGGTGTTGCTGACATTAAAAGAACATCACAATTATCGCCACCTTTATCTGATAAAAGCTTTCTCTGCCTAACTCCAAATTTATGCTGTTCATCTATTATAATATAACCAAGGTTTGCAAAAATTATTTTTTTTTGAAAAATTGCATGTGTGCCAAATACCATCTGAATTGAATTGTTTTCTAATTCTTTTACAATTCTCTTTTTTTCACTATTTTCACTCTTACTGGAAAGTAATTCAATCTTTATATTTTTAGGAAATAATTTTTTTGCTAAAATATAATGTTGTCTAGCTAATATTTCAGTAGGGGCCATTAATGCAACTTGGAACCCTGAACTAATGACACTTAAAGAAGAAATTAATGCAACAATAGTTTTACCACTTCCAACGTCACCCTGTAAAAGTCTAAACATTTTACTTTTAGAATTTAGGTCTTTATTAATATCATTTAATGAATTTTTTTGATCGTTAGTAAGAGTAAAGTTTAATTTATTGACTATATTATTATGAGCCATTTCAGTAAAATCTTTAGAAACTTTTTTAATTTTTTTAATTTTTTTTCTAATTTCAGAATTAACTAAAAATGAGGCCAGTATTTCATCATAAGCAAGTCTTTTATAAAAATCAGATTTATAATTTTCAATATTTTCTGGATCATGTAATTTTATTATAGATTGATTCCAGCTTTGATTATTAAAATTTTTTAATATGTCTTTATCGTGCCACTCAGTTAAAATAGGTAAGTTTTTTAAAATCTGACTAATAATTTTATTATAAGTTTTTTCAGTAATGCCTTCTGTTAATGAGTACTTATTATCAATGCTTTCAATTAATGAACTATCTTGTGAAATATATGTGGGGTTTGTTATCTGATATCGTCCTCTATAATTACTTATCTTACCACTGATTGTCACTTCTTCATTTAACGGCAAAATTTTTCTCACGTATCCTTCATGACTATTAAAAAATATACAATCAACCTTTCCAGTTTCATCAATACAATTAACTCTATTTGGCAAGTTTCTAACTCTTGGAAATTGATATTTTAGTGGAATAATTCTGATTGTTTGAATAACACCTATTTGAAGATCGCAGATTTTACTAACGAGCGTTCTATCTGTATAAGATTTAGGTAACCTCCACAGTAGGTCAAAAATATTATTTACTTTTTTTTTCTTCAAAATTTCCATGGTTTTTTTACCCACACCATTTAATTCGGTTAGATCAGCTAATAAATAGTCATAATTATTCTTATTTTTCATGTTAGGTGTAATATATTAAATTTTATGACTATTAATATAAAGGATTTAAAAAATAAAATAATTTATAGAGCCAACTATAGAGGTACTAAAGAAATGGATAAGTTATTAGGTTCATTTACCAAAAAATATATTGATCAATTTAATGAACAAGAGCTAAACCTTTTATGTGATTTGTTAGATTGTGATGATGAAAATCTTTATAGGTTTAATCAAGGTCAAAATTTAACAATTCAAATTAAGCTAAATAAAGTTTCGGAGATTTTTAAAAATTATAAATATGTCAATGAATAGTGGCGGAGAGACTGAGATTCGAACTCAGGAAAGAGTTGCCCCTTTGCCGGTTTTCAAGACCGGTGCATTCAACCGCTCTGCCATCTCTCCGTTAGCAACGTTTTATTATTATAAATTTTTAATTCAACAATAAAATTGATAAATTAAACAGATAATCATTTAATAGGTATAAATTTAATACTGTGGAAAAGCAAAAATTCAATAAAGGTATAGGATTAACTGCACTAGGATCTTTTTGGTGGGGTGTTATTGGGGTTATTTACTTTAAATATATTTCATTTGCTGGCTCTATAGAGGTAGTGATCCATCGTTGTGTATGGACATCAGTAGTTTTAATAATAACTACCTTTTATTTCTCTAAATGGGATGTTTTTTTTGAAATTATAAAAAATAAAAGGAACATAATTTATTTATTTTTTTCAAGCTTACTAATCTTTATAAATTGGGCAACTTGGATTTATGCCGTAGGTACAGAAAAAATTATTGATGCAAGCTTTGGGTATTTTATTATGCCAATCTTAAGTGTATTCTTAGGGTATATTTTTTATGGTGAAAAAATAAATAAAAGAAGAGGTCTTTCCATACTGCTAGTTTTGTTATCTATATTATTTCTCTTATTTAAAAGTTTTCACTCAATCCCTTGGGTCGGAATAATTGTTGCTCTAAGTTGGGGTTTTTACAACCTACTTAGAAAAAAAGTTAATGTTGATACTGATGTTGGCCTTTTAATAGAAAGTCTTTTCATATTACCGTTTGCTTTATTTGCATTTTTTTTACTTTTTAAAGACAATCTAAATATCTTTAGTTTGAATGATCCTTCGTTGATGTTTATATTAATGTTAGCGGGACCAATGACTGTCATACCATTATTTCTATATGTAAGGGGTGTTGAACTATGTGGTCTTGGGCCTACTGGAATGATTTTTTATATAACTCCAACATTTCAGTTTTTATTAGGTTTTTTTTATTATGATGAGGCTTTTTCCTTTGATAAATCATTAAGTTTCATTTTAATATGGATTGCTGTAATTATTTATTTAAAAGATTTATATGAAAATAATTAAATATTTTATAATTATATTTTTCACAATTATTCATGGAACATTAAATGCCAATGAAAAAGAATTTAATGAGTGGTTGGTAAAATTTAAAGTTTATGCTTTAGAAAAAAAAATTTCAGAAAAGACATTCAATCTAGCAATGTCTGATGTTATGTTTTTACCAAAGGTAATAAAATATGACCGTTTTCAACCCGAGTTCTATGAAGATACAAAAACTTACATATCGAAGAGAGCCTCTAAACAAAAAGTAAATATGGGTGCTCAACTTTATGGATTAAATAAAGATTTCATAAATATGATAGATAATAAATTTTCAGTTGAGAAAGAGTTACTTTTGGCATTAATGGGGATAGAGACTAATTTTGGAACTTATGTAGGAAAAATGGATATATTGTCATCACTTGCAACTTTAAGTTATGATCAACGAAGATCTGATTTTTTTACCAATGAGTTAATTACAATTCTTCAATTAATAGATGCAGGGAAAATAGACCATGATATTTTATATGGTTCGTGGGCAGGAGCATTCGGTTTTTTTCAATTTATGCCCTCTACTATAGACAACTATGCGATAGACTATGATAAAAATAATATTATTGAGCTTAAATCAACTATAGATTCATTTGCTTCTGCAGCTAACTATATAAATAAAATAGGATGGAAGAAAAACCAACCTTGTTTTATAAAAGTCAAATTAAAGAAAAATATACCTAACAATATACTAAACACATCCGCAAAAAAACTTCACAATAAAAATAAGTTTAAACTATTAAAAAAATATTTAATTAATGAGGATAGTTTTAATATTGTTGACGAAAATTTGATTGCATCAATAATAACACCAGATAAAGATATTATACCTGATGCTCAAAATTTAGATCCAGCCTACATAGTTTTTGAAAATTATGAAAAAATACTTCAATGGAATAGATCGTTAAGATTTGGCCTAGCAGTATGTACTTTAAAGGAAAAATTTGAAAATGCCTTATAAGAAACTATTCATCTTATGCTGCTTCATTTTGTTAAATAACTGTACAGCAACTAACTTAACAAAAAATACAATTTCTAATTCATTGGATAATCCATTTATAAACAAAGGATTTAGTCTTATTTATAGTGATAAGTTTTATGACAATAAGATTATTTCAAAAAAAATTGACGAACGAAGCCTGGTTATTTTTCAAAAAAATTTAAAAAAAAATACAATGGTTAAAATTACCAATATTTTAAATAATAAATCTGTTATAGCCACTGTTGGTAGTAATGCTGATTATCCCTTATTTAATAATGCGGTATTATCATTGAGAATAGCAGATGAAATAAGTTTGAATGAAAATGAACCTTATGTAGAAATTTTAGAAGTACTAGAAGACGCAATATTTGTAGCAAAAAGAGCGAAAACATTTGAAGAAGAAAAAAAAGTTGCCAACAAGGCTCCAGTTAGCAGTATCAATATTAGTGATCTTAACATTAAAGAAACAAATACCAAAAATAAATTAAGTAAAAAATTTTCTTATAAAATAAAAATAGCTGATTTTTATTTTAATGATACTGCGTCTTTGTTAGTTAATAGAATCATTAAAGAAACTAAGATTAAGGACGCTAAAATCAAAAAAATTAATGAAAAAAAATATAGAGTATATGCAGGTCCTTTTAATAACATTAACTCTCTACAAAAATCATTTAATGATATAAGCATACTTGAATTTGAAAATATCGAAATTATAAAAAATGATTAAATTAAGACTTATAACAATTTTGTTGACAATCTTACTAACGGCTAATTCTAATGCTGCGTTTGATATAAAGGCTAGAACGGCAATATTACAAGACTATCTTTCAGGTGAAATATTATTTGAAAAAGATGCTGATAAATCAATTTATCCAGCATCAATGACAAAAATTATGACCACCATTATTGCGTTTGATCTAATTAGAAGTGGTGATTTAAATCTAGATGAAAAATTTTTAGTGTCCGAGAATGCTTGGAGACTTTCGTCAGCTGGCTATTCTTCGATGTTTATAATGGTTGGTGATGAAGTTAGTGTAGAAAATTTACTTAAGGGAATAATTATTGCATCTGGCAATGATGCATGTGTTGCGTTAGCTGAAGGTATAGCTGGTACAGAGGATGAATTTGCAGTGATGATGACGGCTAAAGCTAAAGAATTAGGAATGGATAATACTAATTTTGCTAATTCATCAGGGATTAATAATACTGAAAACGTATCAACGGTAAGAGATATTATGCTTATGTCCAGATATCTTATTAAAGAATTTCCTGAAGAATATAAGTATTTTGCAGAAAAAGAATTTACTTGGGATAGAACAGGGGGTGACCCCATTACTCAAGGTAATAGAAATCCTCTATTATATAAAAGACTTGGAGCGGATGGAATCAAAACTGGTTATTTAGCTGTTGAAAAATATTCACTAGCGTCATCTGTAGAAAGAAATGGAAGACGATTAATAGCAGTAGGCAGTGGCTTCAATACTAAAAATGATAGATCTCGCGAAAGTGCTAAACTTTTAACCTGGGGCTTAACTAATTTTGACTTAGTTGAAATCACAAAAGCAAACACACCAATAGAAGATATAGATGTTTGGTTAGGTAAAAAAGATACTGTTAAAACTTATATAAAAAATGATATCTATAAAACTATTCCAAAAGCAAAAAAAAGACTATTGAAAGTATCATTGAATTATACTGGTCCAATCCAAGCTCCTATTAAAAAAGATGATATCTTGGGAAAATTAAAGTTAACCTTTGATGGTGAACTTATTGAAGAATATGATTTACTTGCTTATGAAGATGTTAAAAAATTAAATGTTTTTTCAAGGTTAATGAAATCAATTAATTTTTTAATTTGGGGCGATGTCTAAAAAACCAATAATAGCATTTGAAGGTATAGAGGGTACTGGTAAATCCCATCACATAAAAAAAGTAGCAAATTATTTAACTCTTAAAAAAATTAAATTTATTCAAATTAGAGAACCTGGTGGAAGTGCAAATTCAGAAAAAATAAGAAATCTTATTCTAAATAACAAATCTACATTTAATAAAGAAACTGATTTACTGCTTTACCTTTCTGCAAGAAGTGAAAATGTAGAAATTATAAGAAAAAATGTTGGTAAAAAAATCATACTGATAGATAGATTTTCAGACTCAACAATTGCTTACCAACACTATGGAATGGGTGTAAACCTAAAATTTATACAAAATATCAATAATCATCTTTTGAGAAATATCAAAGTTGATTTTACCTTTTTAAATACAGTTAATTTATCAAATATGAAAAAGAGACTTAGACTAAGAAAAAAACTTAACAGATATGATAAATTTAACAGTAAGTTTTATGAAAAAGTACAAAATGGTTTTATTAAAATATTAAAAAAAAATCCCAACAAATATATTAAAATAAATTCAAATCTAGATATAGATCTTAATGAAAATATAATATTAAATAAAATTAACGACTTAATTTAGATTTATGAATTTAAAACCATCAGAAAACACTAAGATTTATGGTATGGAAAATTTCTTTAACGAATTAGTTGGATTATATAAACAGAAAAAAATACCTAATAAAATTTTACTATCTGGAAAAAAAGGATCAGGAAAATCAACATTAGCCTATCATTTAATAAACTATATTTTATCCGAAAATGAGGAGTACAAATATAATTTAGAAAATTTTAGTATCAATAAGAATAATAAATCCTATAAACTTTTACAAAATAACTCACATCCTAATTTCTATTTAATAGATCTATTAACTGAAAAAAAAAGTATTGATGTGGGTCAAATACGTGAAATGATTAATTATACAAATAAATCAACATTTAATAATATGGCAAGATTTATTTTAATAGATAATGTTGAAAATCTAAATAAGAATTCTGTTAACGCCCTACTTAAAATCATTGAAGAGCCAAATGAAAATGTTTTTTTTATCTTAATAAACAATAGTGAAAAAAATATACTACCCACTCTTAAATCACGATGTTTAACATTTAAGATTAGTTTAACATTTAATAATTCAATAAATATCTCAAACTCAATACTTGAAAAAAATGTACTTGATTTTGTTAATTATGACTTACTAAGTTATTATAATTCTCCCGGTGAAATCATTAGTTTATTTAATTTTGCTGAAGATAAATCAATTAATTTAAAGGATCATACAATTTCGAGTTTTATAAACTTAATAATAGAAAATAATTATTACAAGAAAAATAAACCTATTAAAGTTTTATTAGTAAACTTAATTGAGTTATTCTTTTTAAAAACATACATGATAACAAATACAAAGATTTCCCTAATTAATTTTTATCATAAATTTATAAAAAGAATTTATGATACAGAAAAATTTAATCTGGATGAGGAAAGTTTGTTTTTAGAGTTTAAATCAAAGTTATTATAAATGAATAAAAATTACTATATTACAACTCCAATTTACTACCCATCAGCGAAACCTCATATGGGTCATGCATATTCAAGCATTACTGCTGATTTTTTTGCCAGATTTAAACGTATAGATGGTTTTAACGTTCATTTTTTAACAGGGACTGATGAGCACGGTTTAAAAATACAAAGAGCAGCGGAGAAAAAAAAAGTTGATCCTCAGGTTTTTTGTGATGAAATTAGTCAAACATTTAGAGATCTTTCAAAAACATTAAATTTATCTAATACTGATTTCATTAGAACTACTGAAGAAAGACACAAAAAAACAGTTCAACACTTATGGAGCGAGCTAGAAAAAAATGATGATATCTATTTATCGAAGTATTCGGGCTGGTATTCTGTTTCTGACGAAGCTTTCTATGGTGATGACGAGATTACTGAAAAAGAAAACATTAAGATAGCAACTGCATCTGGTTCTCCAGTTGAATGGATAGAGGAAAAGTCTTATTTTTTTAGACTGTCTAAATGGCAAGATGAATTACTAAATTATTATGAAAAAAATCCTGACTTTATTTCACCAAAATCTAGAAAAAATGAAGTAATTAGCTTTGTAAAAGGCGGATTAAAAGACCTATCTATAAGTCGTAAAGCATTCTCTTGGGGAATCAAGGTACCCAACTGTCCAGATCATGTAATTTATGTTTGGCTCGATGCTCTAACTAATTATATAAGCGCTTTAAACTATCCAGATACAAATGATGCACTGTTTAAAAAATTTTGGCCTGCATCTGTTCATTTAATAGGTAAGGATATATTAAGATTTCACTCTGTATATTGGCCTGCATTTTTAATGGCTGCAAAAATACCTTTACCTAAGAAAGTTTATGGTCATGGCTGGATTTTATCTGGTGATGAAAAAATGTCCAAATCAAAAGGAAATATTCTTGATCCTTTAGATATTATTGAAATTTACGGTCTTGATCCCTTAAGATTTTATTTAATTAAAGAAGTTTCATTTGGTAATGATGGTAACATTTCACAAGATAGGTTGGAGGATTGTATCAATAGTGATTTAGCTAATAATTACGGAAATTTATGTCAAAGAGTTACTGCATTTGCTGAGAAAAATTGCTCCTCATCTGTACCAGATAATAGAAAATTTAATGATGAAGATTTAGTGATGCTAAATAAATTTACTGATAATTTAACAGCTATACGTACTGAAATTGATAATCAAAATATTAATTATTATATTAATTTCATTGTTAGTGCTTTATTTGATGCAAATAAATATTTTAATGACCAGGAACCATGGAAAAAAAAAGATGATAAAGACAGATTAAATACAATTGTCTATACATCTTTAGAAATGATTAGAAAAATCTCATTCATGCTTTATCCAATAATCCCAGGTTCAATAGAAAAAGCCTTAAAGATTTTTAATTTAAATGTAGATGCAATTAATTTTCAATCCATTGCAAAACATGACTATCTTATATCTGGAAAACCTATTAACAAAATAAATATTTTATTTAAAAAAATTGAAAAGAAAAATGATTGATTCTCATTGTCATTTAGATCATGAACCTTTACTTAAGAATTTAAGTGATGTTATAAAAAGATCTAAAGAAGTTGGTATCTCAAAACTATTAACAATATGCACTACGGTAGAAAGTTTTGATAGGATAAAGAATATTATTAAACTAGATCCAATGATTTATGGAACGTTTGGTATTCACCCCCATGAGACCGAAGAAAGTCTTTTGATTGATGAAAATTATATAATAAATCAAATAAATCAAAATGAACGAATTATAGGTATAGGTGAAACTGGCTTAGATTTTTTTTATAATCATAGCAACATAGAAAGGCAAATTGATAGCTTTAAAGCCCATATAGAGGCTTCTATAGAGCTTAATATGCCTATTATTATACATTCTAGAAATGCTGAGGATGAAACATATGAAATCCTAAAATCATATAAATCAGAAAAATTAAAAATTTTAATGCATTGTTTTACCGGTTCATTAAATTTTGCAAATCAATTGCTTGAATTAGATGCATTTTTTTCTGCAAGTGGAATAATTACATTTAAAAATAGTTTAGAACTTCAAGAAACTTTTAAAAATATTCCCTTAGATAAACTGCTTGTTGAAACAGATAGCCCATTTTTAGCTCCTATACCAATGAGAGGAAAAAAAAATGAACCAAGCTTTATCAAGTATACTCTAGAAAAATTATCCATGTTAAAAGAAAAGACTAATCAGGAAATGTCCGTTTTAACTACTAAAAATTTTGATAAACTTTTCAACCTATAATGTCTCTTAAATTTGTCATTTTGGGTAGTGGTAGTTCAATGGGGGTACCAAGAGCTGATGGATATTCTGGCGATTGTGATTTAAAAAATAAAAAAAATTTTAGAACAAGATGTTCTGCTTTAATTAAATTTAATGATCAAAATATCTTAATAGACACATCACCAGATTTAAGGTCACAACTTCTAAAAAATAAGATTAAAACTATTAGCAAAGTTTTTTATACACATCTTCATGCAGATCAAACACATGGTATTAATGACCTTCGTCCATTTTTTTTAATAAACAAGAAGCAAATTCCAGTCTATGCGGATTCTAATACTAAGAAATATTTACTTTCCACTTTTAAATATTGTTTTAAATCATCTTATGGTTATCCATCAACTTTAAGTATCAATAGTCTTAAAAAACAACATCGAATTACAGATAAAAATAAAAAGATTAGAATTGAATCAATACCAGTTCAGCACGGTAAGATTAAGAGTATATGCTATCTAATTAATAATAAATTAGCTTATGCAAGTGATATTAGTTTATTCTTTAAGAAAGATTATAAAAAATTAAAAAATTTAGAATATTTAATTATTGACTGTCTATGGTACCGTAATCATTCAGCACATTTCAATTTAGATCAAGTTTTGGAAGTAGTTAAAATTCTTACTCCTAGAAAAACTATACTAACAAATATGCATAGCGACATAGATTATTCAAAAATTAAGAAAAGGTTACCTAAAAATATTATTCCTGGTTTTGATGGTATGACTGTTAGATTATAGAATTAAATCTATTTGTTTTGTTATTTTATCTGACATTGGTGTAATAAAAGAATTGAACGTGTCCTGTATTTTTCCTTCTTTATTAATTAAAATCTTATGAAAATTCCATTTAGGTACAGTCGAGTTACCATAATTTTTTTTTGCCCATTTATATAAATCATGAGCATCTTCACCTTTAACGTCTGTTTTGTCAGTTATTGGAAATGTAATATTAAAATTAGTTTCGCAAAAATCCTTAATTTCGGAATTGGACCCTGGTTCTTGTCCACCAAACTGATTTGACGGAACACCAATTACATAGAAGCCTCTGTCTTTATACTTCTCATAAAGGTCTTGAAGACCTGTATATTGTTTAGTGAAGCCGCATTTACTAGCAACATTTACTAAAAGTATAGTTTTTCCTTTGTATTGGTTTAAATCAATAGCTTCATTATCAATATTTTTTATTGAGTGATCAAAAAATAGCTTTTCGTATTTAGCATCAACTTTTTCAAAAAATGTGAACATAGATATAATTAGTAGGATTAATAAATTATTTTTATAAAACATGACTTAATTTTTTTTAGAAGCATACAATAATATAAAATATCCAAAAACTGTAGAAAGTAAAGATCCTGCAAGAACACCAATTTTTACACCATCTATATACTGAATATTTTCAGCAAATGCTAAGTTTCCAACAAACAAACTCATTGTGAAGCCAACACCTGTTAATATTGAAACTCCATATAGACTTAACCAGTTAGACTTATCAGGCATTTGTGCCACACCAAATTTAACTGCAACGAAAGAAATCAACATTACTCCAACTTGTTTACCCACAAACAACCCTAAAAGAATACCTAATGGAACCGGTTCTAATAATGAAGTTAATGATAATCCCTCTAAAGATACGCCTGCATTAGCGAATGCAAATATAGGCATTATCATAAAAGCAACATAAGGGCTGATTGCATGCTCAAGTTTAATTAATAAAGAGAAATCTTTATCTTTAATTCTATGAGGTATGGTCGAAGCTAAAAGAACGCCTGCTATTGTTGCGTGAATTCCAGACTTATATGTGAAGAACCACATGAAGGCACCAATTATTAAATAGGGAATAAACTTTTTAACACCAAATTTATTTAAAGTAAGTAATAAAATATATGAAATTAAGATTAAACTTAAATAACTTATGCTTAAGTCACCAGAGTAGAAAAAGGCTATGATTAATATCGCACCAAGGTCATCTATAATAGCGAGAGCTGTTAAAAAAATTTTTAAAGAAATTGGAACTCTTGAACCAAGTAAGGATAAAATTCCTAGTGAAAATGCTATGTCTGTAGCTGATGGAATTGCCCAACCATTTAATGTTTCCGAATTCCCGAAGTTTATAAAAATATAGACTAGAGCAGGGACGACCATCCCTCCAACAGCTCCAATGATTGGAAGTAACGCTTTTTTTAAATTAGAAAGCTCACCTTGAATAAATTCTCGTTTAATTTCTAGTGTTACAAAGAAAAAGAAAATTGCCATCAATAAATCATTAATCCAGTGATGTACGGAAAGTTTTAAACCAAAATCATTAATACCAACAAACAGGTATTGGTTTAAAGTATCAAAATATAAATTACTAAAACTAGAATTGCTTATTACAAGTGCAATAATTGCAGCTATTAATAATACAAGACCACTTGCTGCTTCTAATTGAAAAAACCATTTAAAAGGTTTTGATAGATTTTTGATCATAATTTTAAGTTAAATCTCTAATAAATAATGAGATATCTTTAATACTCTCATAAAGATTATAAAGTATAATTTCAATATTTGGGACAACTTGTCCAATAGGATATTTAAATGTATCCACAATAATTATAAAAGCTACGAATGAAATAATTGCTACTATAATAATATTTAATATTTTAATGTTTTTTTGTTTTTTTGTTTTAGCATTTACTTGTGTGCTATCATTTATATTAATCTCAATTTTTTTCTTAGACTCTTCTTCTAAATCTACTTCAACATCATCATTAGGTACGTCTGATACACTTTCTTCTTCGTTCGTTGATGAGTTATTTTTATCAAAAATATTAACACTATCAATACTAATATCTTCATCAATTGGACTTACCGTGTTTTCAAGAACTTCTTTTTTAAAAAACCATTTATGATCGCAACTAGCACACTGCAACAAGCGGCCCTTATCTGGAATTAAATTTGAGTCTATATTAAATTTTTTATTACAATTATTACAAGTGATGATCATTATTGATGTATATCTGATTCTTATAAAAAAGCCTTATTTTTGATGTTCTTTATTCTTTGAAATTATCAATATCTAATGTATTAGTACCTCAATCGGGGCGTAGCGCAGCCTGGTAGCGCATCTGGTTTGGGACCAGAGGGTCGCAGGTTCAAATCCTGCCGCCCCGACCAATTTATGAAAAAAGTAAAAATATATATTCCTACAAAAAATTCCATGCAGTCAGGCTTGGGCAAATCTGACAAATGGGTTATCAAATTTGAAACTGAAAATGCTGGTGTTAACCCTTTAATGGGTTGGGAGACAAGCACTAATACTCTTTCAGAATTAAATTTAGAATTTTCAACCAAAGAACTAGCAGTTGAATATGCAAAAAAGAATAAAATAGATTTCGAAATTATTGAACCACAAAAAAGAAAAACAATTAAAAAATCATACGCTGATAACTTTCTTAAATAATCTATATGTTTAAATTTTTTACAAAAAAAAAATGGCAATTATGGTCTTGGTTAGGTTCATTTGTAATTCTATTATCATTGTGGGTTCAGGTAAAAATTGATGTAAAAATAAATGAATGGTTTGGTGTGTTCTATGATATGATTCAAAAAGCACTTGCTAAACCTAACGCTATTACAATAGAAGAGTACTGGGCAAATTTAGCATCATTTATTACACTAGCTGGAATGTATATAGCTCTTTATGTTGTAATTAGTTTTTTTACAGCACACTTCTTGTTTAGATGGAGAACTGCGATGGTGGAATGGTATCATTCTGTTTATGATAGAGCTCGTAAAATAGAAGGTGCTTCACAAAGAGTTCAAGAAGATACAATTAAGTTTACCCGTATTATGGAATCTCTAGGTACAAGTTTTATTGAATCGATCATGGTATTAATACAATTCACTCCAATTTTATTAGGGCTATCGGTTGGTATACCAATCTTCTTTTTTGGCGATTGGCAATATGGATTGATAACTGGTGCATTGCTTTGGACATTGGGTGGTACAGCATTCTTGATAGGATTAGGTTGGATATTACGTTTAGTTGGGGTAGAATATGATCTACAAAAAAAAGAGGCTGCATACAGAAAGATATTAGTAGTAGCTGAAGATGATGGTAACATTAGACCTAAAACAATAAATGAATTATTTGATGACGTTCGTTCAATTCACTTTTTAAGCTACACAAGGTATTTATATTTTAATATTGGTCGTATGGCTTACTTACAAGCAAATGTTCTATCTGCTTATGTGTTTTTAGCGCCAGCAATTGTAGCGGGTATTGTAACATTAGGTGTTATGCAGCAAATTATAAGAGCTTTTGGCAAAGTCGAAGGTTCTATGCAATACCTATTAAAAGCTTGGCCTACCATTATAGAGTTGGCAAGTGTTTATAAACGTCTAAGAGAATTTGAGAGTGTAATAAATTCTACTGAAATAGTTATTCAAAAAGATTAATGTCTATTGATAAAAAATATGTTGATCAGATTTTAAAAGTTTCTGAAAAAGCAGCTCTTGCATCATCTTATTTGGTTGGAAAAAAAGACAAGATCGCAGCAGATCAAGCAGCTGTTGACGCAATGCGATCTGAATTGAATAAAATAAACATGAATGGCGAAGTTGTTATTGGTGAAGGTTCACTTGATGAGGCACCTATGCTTTATACGGGTGAAAAACTTGGAAATAAGAATGGTCCATTTTTTGATATAGCTGTTGATCCATTAGAAGGAACAAATTTTGCAGCGAACAATTTACCTGGTGCTACATCAGTTATTGCTATTGCTGAAAAAGGAAATCTTTTTAATGCACCGGAAACATATATGGATAAAATTGCAACTGTACCAATTGAAAAAGGATTAGTTGATCTAGATTTTTCTTTAAAAAAAAATGTTTCAAATCTTGCAAATTTCCTAAACAAAGATATCTCATCACTAACAGCTTGTGTAATGGATAGGCCAAGACACAAAAAAATAATTGATGAATTAAAGCAACTAAATATTAATATAAAATTGATTACAGATGGTGATGTTCTTGGTGCATTGTATGTGACCAGTCCAAAATATAATGTTGATATATTTTTAGGTATAGGGGGTGGACCAGAAGGAGTGTTAGCAGCATCAGCTCTTGATGCTTTTGACTGCCATTTTCAAGGGAGATTTATTTTTGATAACGACAAAGATATTAAAGATGCAAACAAAATGGGAATAACTGATTTGAATAAAAAATACGAATTAAATGAAATTATAAAAGGGGACTCTATATTTTGTTCAACAGGGATTACCTCAAGTGAGATGTTGAATGGAGTAGTAATAAACGATAATAAATATACTACCGAAACACTAGTTACTCATAAAAGTTTAAAATTTAAAGAAATCATAAAAAGAACAAATCTTATTGTATAATGATTTCTGTTTCAGGTAAGAATTGGGAACAAAAAAAAATTAATCAAAACTTGGTTGATAAATTAAAACAAGATTTTAATTTTAGTGATATTTTATCTAGACTAATTATTTCAAGAAAATTTGATTATGATGAAATTGCAACAATCAATACAGATTTAGATTTAAACAACGTTTTTTTAAACAATGAAGATTTCAATCAATCTATTAAACTTGTTGTTAATTGCATCAATAACAATGAAAAAATATGTATTTTAGGTGATTATGATGTGGATGGGTCTGCAGCTACATCATTATTTGTTAAATTTTTAGAAAGTATAAATCACTCTTTTTTTTATTATATACCTGACAGGGAAAAAGATGGCTATGGAGCTACCAAAAAATTATTTCAAAAACTGATCTTAGAAAACCCCAAATTGATTATAATGGTCGATTGCGGTTCTACTTCTAATGAAGCAATAGATTTTTTAAATGAAAATAAGATAAAATCTTTAATTATTGATCATCATGAAATTAACAAACCGTTCCCTAATGCAAACTCAATTATAAATCCTAAAAAAGATAATGGTTATAAAGAATATGACTATTTATGCGCCACCTCACTTGCTTATTTTTTTTTAGATTTACTAATTAAAGAAATTAAAAGTAAAATAAATATATCTAATTATCTGATATATGTTTTGTTAGCTACAGTGTGTGATGTGATGCCTTTAAGAAAGCTTAACAGATTAATTGCATTAAATGCTCTTAAAAACTTTGATATAACAAAAAATTTGCCTCTTAATACTTTGTTTGAATTAAGTGAAAAAAAAAATAAAATTAATATTAATGATTTAGGTTATTTAATTGGTCCAATATTGAATGCTGGTGGAAGACTGGGTAAGTCTCAGTATGCTACAGAATTATTATCTTCTAATAATGATCAAATTATCAAAGATAGGTCTACTTATTTAATTAAATTGAATAATAAAAGAAAAGAAATTGAAACCTTAATATTAAATGAAATTGATTTTCAAAAAATTGAAAAAGAAAATAAAGAAGTAATTATTTATTATAATCCAAATATAAACGAAGGTTTGATAGGAATTATTGCAGCAAGATTAAAAGATTATTTTAATAAACCATCTATAGTTATAACTACCTCTAATGAATTGTTGAAGGGATCAGCAAGATCAGTTTATAATTATAATATTGGTCGTGTAATTAAAAATTCACTAGATAAAGATATAATTGTAAATGGTGGTGGTCACAATATGGCTGCAGGATTTACGTTAAATAAAGCTAATCTTAAAATTTTTGAAAATTATATATTAGAAGATTTTTTAAAATTTAATTATGTAAATAATAATATATTTACATATGAGTTTGAAGTTTCATCATTGGTATTTAATCAAGATTTTTATGATGACATAAAAAAATTAGAACCCTTTGGTACAGGAAACTCAATACCAACATTCATGTTAAAAGATTTACGTATAATTAAGCCCACAATCTTAAATAACAAGCACATATCAGCAATATTAAAATCAAAAACAGGATTATCAATTAAATCAATATCTTTTAATTCTATCAAAACTAAGATTGGCGAACACTTAATGAATAATAAAAATAGCATTAATGTAATAGGTCAAATCAGTGAAAATATCTGGAATAATAAAAAAGCTCTTCAATTAACAATAAGAGATTTAATCCACTAGATTAATTAAACTTGATAAATAATGACTTTTAAAATAAAAGATCTCAACATGGTCCCTTCGTCTATCGGTTAGGACAGCTGGTTTTCATCCTGCAAAGGGGGGTTCGATTCCCCCAGGGACCGCCATTAAATATGTATTATTTCACATATATGATCAAATCTATCACACCTGGCACAAAAAAAACTTACGTTGGTTATACAAATAATATTGTTAATAGATTAAAAAAACACAATTCTAATAAAGGTGCTAAATCCACAAAAGGATATAAATGGTTGTTAATTTATACCAAAAAATTTAAAAGTAAAAATGAAGCTATGTCATTTGAATATAAACTTAAAAAAAATCAACCATTAAGAAAAAAATTATTAGAAAAATTTAAATAATGAAAATATCTATATTATTACCTTATAAAGAAAATTTTGCTAAAAATTACGCAGGAGCTGTTTCATTATTTGTAAATGATATTACAAAAGAAAGTAATTTTAAAGATACTACGTATATTTTTGGAAATACAAGCTTAAAAGATAAATTATCCAAAAACTATATAAATATAAATATTAAAAAGAATGTTTTTAGAAGCACAAGTAAACAATATGTAAATTCTTTTCTCGAATACGAGAAAAAAATAAATTCTGATTTAATTGAAGTTCATAATAGACCTAATTACATAAGAGCAATAAAAAAAAGTTTTAAAAATAAGATAATTTTATATTTTCATAATGACCCTCTTTCGATGAATGGATCAAAAAATATTGATGAACGTATTTTCTTATTAAATAATATTGACAAGATTATTTTTAATAGTAATTGGTCTAAAAATAGATTTTTTGTAAATTTGCCTAATAAAAAACTTTTATCTCAAAAAACTTCTGTTTGTTTTCAATCAGCATCTTCTACCAAAATAAATTTTAAAAATAAAAGAAAAATTATTTCCTTTGTAGGAAAATTAAACAGCGCAAAAGGTTATGATTTATTTGGTGATGCTATAATTAAGATTCTTAACAAACATTCAGATTGGGAGGCTAGAGTTTTTGGTGATGAACCAAGAGAAAAATTATTTTTTCAACATAAAAATCTTAAATTATTTGGTTTCAAGAATAATGATTATATTCTTAACACATTAAAAAAAGTAAGTATTTCTGTTGTATGTTCAAGATGGGAAGAGCCTTTTGGCAGAACAAGTTTAGAGGCAGCAAGTAGAGGGTCCGCAGTTATAATTAGTAACAAAGGTGGCCTCCCCGAAACAACACCTAATGCAATAATCTTGGAGTCTTTGAATAGCAATACACTTTTTAAGGCTATTGATGGTTTAATTAGAAACAAAAAAAATCTAATTAATTTACAAAAAGCTAATTATCAAAATTTTAAATACACTCACAAATTTGTATCAAATATTATAGACACTATTAGGAAGCAATTAATTCCATATATTCTTTTTAATATTAAAAAAAACAAACCATTAAAACTACTTCATATAACAAATTTTAATGACAGATTTAATGGCAGACTGCATTATAATACTGGCAGACGTTTAAATAATGGTTTTATTAGATTAGGTCACAATGTTTTAAACATTAGTGATAGAGATGTAATAAATAAGAACAAAAATATTTCTGATTTTAGTGGAAAAAAAGCATTACAAAAAACCATCTTAGATTCATACGATAATTTTAAAGCAGATGCTTTAATACTAGGTCATGCAGACGCAATAACTTTAGAAACTCTGGATTATATTAAAAGTAAAAATAATAATATTAAGATTTGCCAATGGTTTCTGGATCCACTAGGAAAATATGGACCTGATTATATTAAAAATACTAAAAGAATTGGCGATAAACAAAGTCTAATGGATGCCACTTTTTTAACATCTGATCCAAGTGTTTTATCAAAAAAAATTGAAAATTCACACTTTATTCCAAATCCGTGTGATCGTTCATTTGAAGTTTTAGAAAATTATAATAATAACTGTGAATATGATGTTTTTTTTGCAATGAGTCATGGTGTTCATAGGGGTTCGTTAAAAAAGGGTAAATTTGATGATAGGGAAATTTTTATTAACAAACTTATTAAAAAAAATAGAGATATAAATTTTGATATTTATGGCATGAATGATGTTCAGCCAATATGGGGAGACAACTTTTTGAATAAAATATCTAAATCTTCTATGGGTCTTAATTTAAGTCGTGGAAGACCAATTAAATATTACAGTAGTGACCGTATAGCACAACTTATTGGTAATGGGTTATTAACTTTTGTTGATAGTGGTACTTTCTTTAAAGATTTTTTAACTAAAGACCAAATAGTTTTTTATGATGATTTAAATGACTTAAATTATAAACTAAATAAATATAAGAAAGACGAAAAAGACAGAAAAAGAATTGCACAAAATGGTAAAAAAATTTACTTAGAAAAATTTAATTCAACATTAGTTGCGGACTTCATACTATCGAAAACTTTTGATTACAAAAGTAAAAATAATTTTATTTGGGATAAATAAAATGTTTTCTATAATAATTCCAACATTCAATAATATTGAATATTTAAAAAAATGTGTCCATAGTATTAAAAAAAATTCTACCTATGATCACGAAATAATACCTCATGTTAATGAAGGATCTGATGGTACAATAAAATATTTAATCGAGAATAAAATTGATTTTACACATACGGAACATAATTCAGGTATTTGTACAGGAATGAACATGGCTGCAAAAAAAGCCAATACAAAATATATTCTTTATGCACATGATGACTTTTACTTTTGCCCGAAATGGGATTTAGTTTTGAAAAAAGAAGTGGATAAAATTGGTCATAATAAATTTTATTTATCTGGTACAATGGTAAACAATGGGCAAATTAAACTTGATTGTGGAAATAATCTTGAATCTTTCAATGAAAAAAAACTTTTAAAAGAAGTTGATGCTGCCAACTATTATGATTTTCAAGGGTCGACTTGGGCACCACATTTAATTCACAAAGAAATGTGGAATATGATTGGTGGATTTAGCGAAGAATTTTTTCCAGGTACGGGATCAGACCCTGATCTTAACATGAAGTTATGGAAACAAGGTGTTAGGATTTTTAAGGGAATAAATGATTTTAAAGTTTATCATTTTGGTTCAATAGTAACAAGAAAATATAAAAACCATCCAACTATAAAAACAGAATCAGGTAGTAGGGGGGCAAAAATTTTTTTACTAAAGTGGGGAGTTACGATTAATTTTTTTAAAAAATTTATACTAAATTCTGATACAAAATATTTAGGCGAATTAAGAGATCCCCAAAAAAATATTAACTACTTAATACAACTATTATTATGTAAATTGAATTTTTTGTATATAAAATATATTTATAATATAAATAATAAACATAAATTAATCTAAATATGAAGTTACTTAAAACCAGAATAGATGGCCCTAAAATCATAAAAACAGAAATTTTTCGGGATAGCAGGGGTTTTTTAAAAGAAACTTATAGAAAAAATATTGTAAATAAAAAAGAATTTCCTTTTGATGTAATGTCATTTTCCAAAAAAAATGTTTTAAGAGGGCTACACATTCAAACAAAAAAACCACAAGCAAAAATAATAACTGTAACATATGGAAAAATATTTGATGTTGCAGTTGATTTACGTAAAAACTCTAAATCTTTTGGCAAATATGTGGGTATAACCATATCTGATAAAGACAACTTTTCATTTTATATTCCAGAAGGCTTTGCTCATGGTTTTTTATGTTTATCTAAAGAGTGTACAGTTAACTATAAGTGTTCACAATATAGGGTACCAGAATCAGAAAAAACTCTAAGCTGGGATGATCCAGATGTTAATATTAAATGGCTTATTAAAAAACCCATTTTGTCAGATAAAGATAAAAATTTAGGTTTAAGTTTAAATGAATTTTATAACTTAAAATAATGATTAAAAAATTCTTAGATTTAGGATATCAACCATTAGCAAATAAGTATTTAAAATCCTATAAAAAATTATCCATAAAGAAAAAAGAACTTTACAGGCTCACAGTTGGTTTTGATACCAAAACTAAACTTGTTTCTTTATTTAATAAAATTCCTGATAAGATAATGTTTGACAGTAATTATCCCTATAAATCTTCAATGTCAAAAACTATGACTGACTCTTTTAAAAAACTTTCTGTTAAGATAAAGAAAAGGTTTAATCCAAAATTATTTCTAGAAATTGGAAGTAACGATGGTGCTTTAATAAAAAATTTTAATAAAAATCAAGTTATATGTGTAGAGCCATGTTCTAATTTAGCTAGAATTACCAAAAGAAAAGGGTACTTTACATATAATGACTATTGGAATTTAAATTTATCAAATAAGATTAAAAGTAAATTTAATACTGTTGACGTTATTTATTCAGCAAATACGCTAACTCATATTAACAATCTTAATCAAGTTTTCAAATCGATCTCGAACTTATTAACTCAAGATGGTATTTTAATCATTGAAGACCCTTCTTTTTTAGAATGTATTAAAAAACTATCTTATGATCAATTTTATAATGAACATATCTATATTTTTTCAGCTTTATCTGTAAAAAAATTGATTAATGAGTTCGGTCTAGAATTATTTGATATTGAAAAATTAGATACTCACGGTGGTTCTCTTAGGTATTATATTAAACGAGCTAATAATAATAAGATTAAAATTGAAAATACTGTTTCAAAGCAGATATCAACAGAATTAAAATTTGGATTAGGTAATTTTTCTACCTACCTAAAATTTGGTAATTCAGTAAAAAAATCAAAAAATGACTTACTTAAATTACTCAAAACAATTAAGAAAAAAAATCAAAAGATTATAGGTTACGGTGCGACAGCAAAAGCAAGCACTGTTTTAAATTATTGTAATATTGGAAATGATATGATCGACTATTTTGTTGATACAACACCAGATAAGAAAAATAGATATATGCCAGGAAAAAATATTAAAATTAAAAAATATGAAAAAAAATTATTAAACAACGTTGATTATGTTTATTTAGGTGCCTGGAATTTTGTTAAAGAAATTTTTAAAAAAGAAAAAAAGTTTATTCAAAAAGGTGGTAAATTTATAACCCACGTACCAACACCAAGGATAATTTAATTATTCAAAATGCAAGAAAATTTAAGATTAATAGATTTATTTAATTCTTCAAAAAACAGGTCTATTAAATGGAAAAAATATTTCCCTATTTATGAAAAATTATTTGATAAATATAGAAATAAAGAAATTACGTTTGTTGAAATTGGTGTTCTAGATGGGGGTAGTTTAGAAATTTGGAAAAAATATTTTGGTACAAAATCTAGAATAATTGGTATTGATAACAATCCACAATGTAAAAAATTTGAGAATAAAGATCATGAAATCTATATTGGCTCTCAATCTGATCCTTTATTTTGGAATAACTTTTACAAAAAAATTGGAAATGTAGATATAATTTTAGATGATGGTGGGCATACTAATGATCAACAAATAATAAGCTTGGTTGAAAGTATTAAACATATAAATGACGGTGGTTTACACATTGTAGAAGATGTTCATTCTAGCTATCAAAAACATTATGGTAATCCTTATAAATATTCTTTTATTAATTTTGCAAAAAAAACTATAGACGATATAAATGCAACTTTTCCTAATATCAAAAATTTTAGTTATTCTTTAAATAAACACATATACTCTGTTGAATTTTTTGAGAGTATTGTTGCATTTAAAATTGATAAAAATTTATGTGATCAAAATTTTACAATTGAAAATAATGGTTTTAAATCTAATAACGATGATACTACATTTGGTGATAATATTATTGATTTTAGAAAAAAATTTAGTTTTTTATACAAATTTAGATTTATCCAAAAAGTAGAAAGATTTATTATAAAAATATTATATAAAAAAAAATCAAAAAAACTTAGATCTTTTTTTAACTAATTTTATGACAAATTTTAAAATTAAGAAAATACTTTCGGTAAACCTTGATGAGTAATATTATAGTTTGTTATCTTTTTACAAAATTTGATACATCTAACTCAATCGATGAATTTATTAACCATTACACAAAATTTAATGCCGGTTTAAATCATAAGTTGTTAATTTGTTATAAAATGCTGGATTCTGAATCAATTAAATTTTGTGAATCAAAATTAAAAAACATCCCCCACACTAAATATGTTGATACTACTGAAAAAAATGATTTTGATTTTGGTAGCTATTTTAGAGTTTGTAAAAACTATCCAAATAATAAATTTTTTTTTTTAAATGCTAAATCATATCCGATTGTAAATAATTGGCTTAAAATAATCAATAATCATTATAAATATAACAGCTTAGTTGGGACAACTGCCTCTTATGAGAGTGCTTTAACTAGTCTTAAGTTTAAAAAATTTTATAAAATATTTAGTTTTCTATTGAGATTTATACGTTTTAAAAACAATTTTAATAAATTTCCAAATCCTCATATTCGTACAACTGGCTTTTTAATTAATGCAATTGACTATATTGAATTCTACAAAGATAAAGTTTGTAATAATAAATTTGATGCGTGGAAACTAGAAAGTGGTAAATTCAGTATAACCGCTCATTTTAAATCTAAAGATTACCCTGTCATAATTGTGAATCTAGACAATGCTTCATTTAATTTAAAATTTTGGAAAAATAGTCAAACTTATAATTTTCTCAATCAAGATAAAACAATTATTTCTGATTCACATTGTAGAAAATATTTAAATTTAAATACTAATGAACGATTAATTTCTCAGTCTAAAACATGGGGTGAATAGGGGTCCTTTTAGTTTTTAACTTATAATTTATTATGGTCTCAAACTTGATCTTTTACCAACCATAGAACTCAAAAGTCCATTTAATCTACTTTTATACTTTACTATTTTAATCTTATTATTAAATACTTTATAAAATAAAATTTTAATAATTATCCTGAGCAGTATTGGAATAAAAATTACCACAGATATTAGTGAACCATGATTCTTCTTACTATAGTAATATTTCGACCAAATAAAATGCCAAATTAAAATGTTATTTAATTCTTTTTTTTCTTTTTTATTCTTAATTAATACTGATCTTCCCTCTGTTTTTACTTTTATTTCATTTATTTGATATGCCTTTAAGCCTACATTAGATGCTCTTTTGCAATAATCTGTTTCCTCAAAATATAAAAAAAAATTATTATCAAATCCGCCAATTTCTTTAAATTTTTTCTTGTTTATGAACATAAAAGACCCATGTATAGAATTGATTGATCCAATTTTTAAATTTTTGTTTATTTGTTTGTGACTTTTGTTATTAACATTTAAAAATCTTGGACCAAGAGCTGAAAATTTATTATCAAGTTTTTTTGCTATTCCAATGAATTTATTTAAATCCATGTAATCAAATTTAATATCTGGACTTATTTGTAGAAAAAACTCTGTTTTAATTTTTTTAACAGCATAATTTATTGATGCACTTACTCCTTCATTTTTCTTAATGTACACTTTGATATTTTTATATTTTTTTTCAATTTTTCTTTTTAACAAAAGATTATTTGAATTTTCAATAATTATAACTTTAATGTTATTTGGAATTTTTTTTACAAATGCATTGATTAATTTTTCACTCTTATAAGCTATTAAAATAACTGTTATTTTTTTACTAATATTCTTATTCATTATATTTTGATCTTATTTAATGCATTATTTTTAAATAAATTTGCTTCTTTAATATATCTTCTCACCATTTCTGTCGATTTATGACCAGTCATAGCCATTATGCTACGTTCCTCTGCTCCAGATTCTGCTGCAGAGGTGGCAAACCCTGATCTTAGACTATGGCCAGAATAATTCGAGCTGTCTACGCCTGCTAATTTTAAGTATGCTTTAATGAGCAATGCTACTGTTTGATCAGTTAGTCTATTTTCTGAAAGCTTTGAACCTTTTGAAAATCTTCTAAACAAAGGTCCAGAGTTAATATTTGATATTTTGATCCATTTCTGTAATGAAACCACTGGGCAATATTGAGAATTATCAAAGTAGGGTAGAGCTTTTTTGATCCTTCTCCAAATTGATCTGTTTTCGATCTCTTAATATTGATCTTTAAGCCTTCTAATACAAAATCAAGGTCTTCGTAGTCTAACGATACTATCTCATTTCTTCTAAATCCACCCGAAAAACCAATTAATATTATTGATCTATCTCTTAATTTCTTTATATCTTCATTTTTTTCTTCATCTATTACATCAATTATTAATTTTAGATCACTGATTAATATAGGTTTTTTCCCTTTTTGAATGCTTCCTTTCCTTCTTTTTATTCCCAAAACATTTTCTATAATTGATGGATGTTTAGTGTCTAGATAGTGCCCTTTTAATTTGTGAATGACACCTATTGATACTAATCTTCGCTTCAAAGTACTCATTTTAGTATTTTTTGTTGACAAATAAGTCAAATATAAGGAAACTATTTTAGGTTCAGATGGCAGTGATTTGAAACCATTCTGTGCACAAAATAAACCAAAGTCTTTAAAGTCTGATTTGTATGCTCTTACAGTATTAGTTGCCTTAGAGCTTTGTAGATTTAATAGTGTTTCTTCCTGAAGTGCTTTTATATCTGTTATAATATCATTCATATATATTACTATTGATAACCATTAATTATCGTTAGTAATATATTAGATGTTTTTTAATGTCAATAGTTTAAATATTAATGATGAAAAAATATTTCTTCATAATAATAGTAATAATTTTAGGCTTTACTCAATTTTCATATTCAGGCGCAGCCGGAAAAGCTAAAATAATAAATGAAGATATTAGTGACTTAATAGTAAAAGGATTTGAAGTTTTTGACGTATCTGTGACTGAAAAAAAAATCTTTTATTCCCTTAGAATGATTAAAATGGACAGTAAATTAGTTAATTATCCACCAATTATAATGTGTGTTGTGAGTCTTAATGAGCTTACAACTGGATGTTTTGATATCAATTAAAATTAATAATAATAATGATTTATAATAATAAACTAATGTAAATGATTAGGAAATTAGAGCATAAAGATAAAGGAAATTGGGCTAAATTATACAATGGTTATGCCGATTTCTACAAAGTCCCAATGAATACGAGGGTTTTAGACACTCTTTGGGGATGGCTTCATGATGAAAGCCACGATGTTAACGGACTTTGCTTTGAATTAAAGGGTAAAATCATTGCCATTGCTCATTATAGAACGATGCCAAGACCAATTAAAGGTCAATATATTGGGTTTTTAGACGATTTGTTTGTAGAGCCAGATTTTAGAGGTCAAAAAATAGCGCAAAAGCTTATTAGTCATCTAAAATCTTTATCTAAAGCCAATAATTGGCAAGGAGTTCGTTGGATCACCCACTCTAGCAATGAACATGCAAAGAAATTATACGATAAAATAGCCAATAACACAGGTTTTGAACTCTATGAACTTAAAGGGGACTAAGTTTCAGCTAAAAGTCTGGAATTACTTGAAGAAAATACCCAAGGGCAAAGTGAAGACTTATATGGATGTTGCTAAAGGCATTGGAAAACCGTTAGCAGTCAGAGCAGTTGCTAATGCTATAGGTAAAAACCCCTATCCTCCCAAAATACCCTGTCATAGAGTGATCAGATCAGATGGAAGCCTCGGCGGATACTCTGGAAAAGGAGGAATTCAACAAAAACGCCATTTATTGAGGTCTGAAAAAGTCTTCATAAAATAAGGTTTTTAAGCTTCTAAAACATTTAAAAGTGTTGGTATTAAATACTTTTAACTGATTTAGCCATAATTGTTACACAATTGCGTAATGCATCCTTCAGTTGTACTGCAAATGACCTTTCAGTTAAAATAAGGTGTCCTATGGACGTTTAAACGGCATATTCTGATACTGCATTGCTCTACTTATCAACAATACCAACACTTTTAGAAGTAAGCTAAAAAGCCTAATTTTACACATTTTTTTGACCCCCACTTTATATCATTAGAAAATTAAAAATCTTATATTTTCAAAGTTGATTATAAACGTTGTTATTCAACACTTTTTTACTAATTTGAATAATTCCTAGAAAATTAAGCACTAATGAAAAAATAATGACTTTAATTTAAAAAATTGATAGAAAATTTTAAGAATAAATCTTATTTTTTCCTATTAATTTTATATTTTTAAATAATAATAAAAATTCAATTATTACAACTGTTTAAAAGTTAAACTTAACATTTTATATTAAGTATTAGTAAACAAGTAGCACCTAATTAATTTGATTTAATATAAGACTCTCTTCTTGAGATATAAATTCCACTCATAATAATAATGGATAGACCTAAGAATGTCCAATTATCAGGAAAGTCACTAAAGAAATAATACCCAATAATGATATTAGTAATGATTTCAAAGTAGCTAAATGGAGCTAATTTAGAAGCATCAGCATATTTAAGGGATAATATAAGAAATAAGTGCCCGATGCAGGCAAATACGCCTATAGAGGCCATCATAGACCATTGAGAAGCACTTGGATTAACCCAAACGAATGGCATCAATCCTGAAACAGCGACTAATCCAACTAATCCAGTTAATAATAGGGTTAATAAAGGATTATCTGAAGTACTCAATTTACGAGTAATTATTAAATAGAACCCATACATTATACCTGTTCCTAATGCAGCTAGACTAGCTAAGTTGATCTCTACAAAACCTGGCCTTATAACGACTAGAGAGCCAATAAACCCTATAATAACTGCAGTCCACCTCCTTACACCCACCTTCTCACCCAAAAATATGGGAGAAAATGCAGTAACAATTAAGGGTGCCACAAAGGCAAGCGTTAAAGCTTTAGCTAAAGAGATAACAGATATTGCGTAGAAGAAACAAATATTAGCACAAAGTAGTATCAACCCTCTTATTATTTGTAACTTAGGCTTATCAGTCCAAACAAGCTGCTTATTATAAAAGAAGAACATTATAGGAAGCGTGAATGCGACCGTAAAAAAGTATCTTGCCCAAGTAATCTGTAAAACTGGCATATCTGCACTTAAATACTTGGCAAAACCATCCATGATTGGAAGCATTACCCAGGCTAAAAGGTTAAATGTGATGGCTTTCATAAGCCAATAGATACAGTTTAATTAAAGTATTTTAAAGCAAAGAATACGACCACTGGAATAGTAGCAAAAGACATAACTGTAGAGACAACGATGGTACTAGCAACGCTATCTACAATTTTTTTCGGCGAATAAATTGAGGCTACAAGATAATTTAAAACAGCGCTAGGCATTGAGCATTGAATTAATAAAACACCAGCTGCAAATCCCGATAGATCAAAATATCTAATGATTAATAACGCAACAATAGGACCTAAGACAACTCTTCCAATTGATGAAATTAAAGCTTTTTTAAAAGAAAAAACTTTAAAACGAGTTAAAGCAATTCCTAAAGACATTAATATTAAAAAAATTGTAGCATACATAAGTAGAAAAGTTGTATTTTCTACAAAGATAGGAAGTTCTATTTTGAAGTATAGAAAAATCACCGAAATTATAATTGCATAAAATGGTGGATTTTTAAGAATAACATTAATATTGAATTTTCTATCAGCAAGAAAAATTCCTAAGGTAAAGTGACATAGAATTATTAAAGCTGAAATAGTAGCAGCAACACCTAATCCTTGAGATCCATAAGCAAACAAACATATTGGTAATCCCATATTTCCAGTATTGGGCATAATAAATGGTGGAAGCTCGCGGATGATGTCTTTAGTTTTTAAGAAGAATAAAAAGACAATTCCGATAAAAGTAAAGGCAACAATTGCAATTAAAAAATACCAAAAGTAATCTTTAAATATTTCAAAAGATATACCAGTTGAAGTTAACGCATATATAATCATTGCTGGAGTTCCAATATTAGCGGCGAAATTAGTTATGAAAGTGGTGTCAATTTTTGGATTATTTTTACCCAAATAATACCCAATACCAACAACAAAAAAGACAGGAAATAAAACCTCAAACAGTTTTAAATATATTTCCATTAATTATAAATTCTAATAAGTGTAGGATATTTAAGAATGTTTTTATCTTTTTTGAATATAGAAAGACAATTCTTAGAATTAAGCTCATTAGTTTTATGAGTAATAATAACAATAGTAGCTTTGTTATTTTTTTTATCAGGAGTTTGAATTAACCTTTTTATTGAAATTTTATACTTAGCTAATCTGTTAGTAATCTTTGATAAAACACCAGGTTTGTCTTTAACTTCAAATCTTAAGTATAAAGAATTAGTATAATTCTTAACATTATAGCATTTGATTGATTTACGTTTATTGTTAGGAATACCAAAAGGTTTTTTAACATCCCCACTTAATATTGAGAGCAGATCAGACAATAGTGATGATGAAGTTGGACCAGGGCCAGCCCCCTCTCCTTGTAAAACACTTTCACCAACAGGTTTTCCTTCAAGAATAACTGCATTCATAACGCCACCAACGTTACCAATGTACGAATTTTTACTAACTAAACATGGATGAACAGTTTCAAATAATTGATTATTAATAATCTCAGAAATACCCAATAATTTAATACGTGAATTTAATTGATTAGCAATTTCAATATCTTTTAACTCTATCTTTTCAATACCTTCCATCAAACATTTGTGTTTTGAAATCTTAGTATTAAATGCAAGGGCTGACAAAATTCTTACTTTAGCAAAAGCATCAAAACCATTAAGATCTAATTTAGGGTTACCTGGTTCAGCATACCCAAGTTTTTGTGCTTTTTTTAAAACATTTGAAAAACTATCTTTAGAATTTCTCATTTCTGAGAGAATATAGTTAGATGTGCCATTCAAAATTCCATAAACTTTAGAAATTTTGTTAGTCGCAAGGCCCTCTTTAATGGTTCTTAATATTGGAATTCCACCTGCTACAGATGCTTCAAATTCTAAATTAACATTATTATCCTCAGCTAATTTTCCTAAATAATCGCCATGTTTTGAGATGAGCGCTTTATTGGGAGTAATTACATGTATTTTATTTTTTAAGGCAGTTTCAACAACTTTTTTAGATATACCATCTGATAAACCTATAGCTTCAAATAAAATATCTACTTTAGTTTTTTTAAAAATTTCTAGTGGATTTTTAAAAAATATTTTTTTATTAACTTTAAATCTTCTATTTTTGGAAATATTTCTTGCAGAAACAGCAACTATTTTTATTTTTTTTCCCGACTTAAGCTCAATATTTTTTTTTTTAGTATTAAGTTCATTTAATAAATAAATTCCAACTTGACCTAACCCAACTACAGCAATGTTTATTATGTTTTTCATTTAATTATTTATATCTGGGTACTCTGCATTATTTGAATAATCTTTAAGAAAAAGATTAAATTCTTCAAATGTCATTTGTTTAAAATTTTTTGTTTTATCTAATATTTTAGATAAATTTTTATCACCAAAAGATTTTTTGACAGAATCATCAGTCCAATAAGTTGAATTTGTATCTAAAGAACAGGCAGTTAAAATTAAAATTAATGGTAAGAAAAAATATTTCATTTCAAGCCTTTAGCCTCATTAAATCCATATTTAATATTCATATTTTGTATAGCTTGACCAGCACCACCTTTAATTAAATTATCAATAGCAGATAAAATAATAACTCTATTTTTATACTTAGTTTTACAAATTGCTATAGAACAATTATTTGTGTTAATAACATCATTTGTACTTATCAACGAATTTGTTTTTAAAATTTTAACGAATCTACTTTTGGAATATTCAGTATTTAATGTCCTTTCTAATTTTTTTATGTTTACACCTTTGTTAAGGTCTAGATAAATTGTACTTAATATTCCTCTAAACATAGGTGTTAAATGAGGTGTAAAAGTAAAAGAAAATCTATCTTTAGCGTAATTATCAATTTCTTGTTGGATTTCAGAGTTGTGTCTATGGAAACCAACTCCATAAGCACTTAAAGATTCAAAAAGATTTTTATTTTTATATTTATTGTACACTCCTCTACCCGCTCCAGAATATCCAGATTTAGAATTTATTATTATATTGTGTGTTTTTATTAACTTTTTCTTAATCAGAGGAATAAGAGGTAAAAGTATTGATGTTGGGTAACATCCTGGACATCCAATAATATTAAATTTTTTTAATTTATCACTGTTAATTTCAGGCAATGAATAAGTTGATTTTTTAATATTTTTAACAGATCTATGTTTTTGCTTATACCATTTTAAATAATCAGAAGCTTTGTTAAGTCTAAAATCTGCTGCAAGATCAATTAAAACATTGTGTGGTAATAAATCATTTGAAATATCCTGTGCTTCTCCATTAGGTAAAGCCGTAAAAATTAGATCTATATTTTTCAAAAAAGATTTATTATATTTAACTATTATTGGTAATTTTTTTTTACTTAAAGATCTCTCATAACTTGAGATATTTTTTCCAACAGAAGTGTTTCCACAAAGATATCTTATTTTAATATCACTATGTTTAACTAACAATTTAATCAATTGAACACCGATATAACCAGTTGATCCAGCAACTAAAACATTAAGCTTAGGCATTATTTTATTATAACAGTTTTGAGTTAAAAAAGAATTATCTTTTCGAGAATTGAAAGCTTCTTCTAGCTTTTCTACGACCAGGCTTTTTTCTCTCAACCGATCTAGAATCTCGTGTATTCAGTTTTTCAGTCTTAAGTACTGCTCTATTCTCTGAATCAAATAAAATTAAAGCTTTAGCAATACCATGGACCATTGCTCCAGCTTGACCAGTGTGTCCACCTCCAGCAACGCTACATCTGACATCATAATCAGTTGCTTGGTTTATAATTTCAAATGGTCTTGTAATTTGCATTTTATGACTACCGCTAGTAAAATAATCATCCATGGTTCTCCCATTTACATAAATTTTACCAGTACCTTTTTTTACCCAAATTTTTGCAATTGATTTTTTTCGTCTACCAGTTGCATATTTACTATCTTTAAAGTCTAATTTTATTTTAGGTTTTTTTATAGCCACTTTAGTAGCTGCAGTTACTGTTTCCATATTAGTTTCTTATTAAATTTTTACTGTTTAATTTTCCTAAATCTAAGAGTTTAGGGTTTTGTGCGGCATGAGGATGATCTTCACCAGCATAAATTTTAACTTTAGTTAATTGTTTTCTACCAAGTACTCCACCTGGTAACATTCTCTTAACTGCTAATTTTAATGATTCACCAGGTTTATTTTTTTCTAATAATTTTTCAGGAGTTATTTCTTTAATTCCTCCAGGGTGACCTGTGTGTCTATAATATTTTTTATCTTTAAATTTTTTTCCAGTAAATTTTGCTTGTTCAACATTTTTAACTACAACAAAATCACCATCATCCATATGTGGAGTGTAAGTAGTCTTATTTTTTCCCCTAACAATCATGGCAATAATAGATGCAAGTCTTCCAACTACGGCATTTTTAGCGTCTATTTCAAACCAGTTACTTGTCAATTCACTACTTTTTAGAAATTTTGTCATTGTGCGAGGATTAATACTATTATTAGATATAATGTCAATTTTATATTTTCCTTGTAATATTATGCCTAAATGATAGTTTAATTAAGCCGATTTGTTCCTATTGCAGGCTAGTTAATGCTAAAAAGGATTTTTTACACACATCATCGGTAGGCGCATTTGAACTGTATTGTACGCCTTGCATAAAGCAAAAGTACTAAAAAAGGAGTATTGAGATGAGCACAAAAAGACAAAACCCCGAGACTATAGCCATACATGGTGGTGATTACAGAAGTGATCCAACAACAAAAGCAGTAGCTGTTCCAATTTATAGAACAACATCCTATCAATTCGATAGTACCGAACATGCTGCAAATTTGTTTGCCCTTAAAGAGTTTGGAAATATTTATACAAGAATAATGAATCCTACTAATGATGCTCTAGAAAAAAGACTTGCTGCATTAGATGGAGGTTTAGCTTGTTTAACTGTGTCATCTGGTCAAACAGCATCAACATTTGCAATCTTAAACGTTGCAAAGGCTGGTGATAATATTGTTAGTTCAACAGATCTTTACGGTGGAACTGTTTCATTATTTACGCACACTTTAAGTAAACTTGGAATAGAAGTTAGGTATGCAGATCCTGCTGATCCTAAAAACTTTGAAAAAGCCGTAGATGATAAAACAAGAGCATTTTATGGAGAAACTTTACCAAATCCATACTTAAGAGTTTTTCCTATTAAGGAAGTATCTGACATAGGTAGAAAACATAATATACCATTAATAATGGACAATACGGCCTCTCCTGTTTTATGTAAGCCTTTAGAGCATGGTGCAGCTGTCGTAGTTTATTCGCTTACTAAATATATAGGTGGGCATGGAACGGTTGTTGGTGGAGCTTTAATTGATGGTGGAAATTTTGATTGGACAGCAGATCCTAAAAGACAGCCCCTATTTAATGAGCCAGATTTGAGTTATGGTGGTGCGGTATGGGGTAAAGTAGTACCAGAGTTAACCGGTGCAAATGTTTCTTTTGCAGTTAGAGCTAGAGTTGTTTTATTAAGAGATTTGGGTGCAGCATTATCTCCTGATAATGCATTTGGATTAATCCAAGGACTTGAAACTGTAGCTTTAAGAATGAAACAACATTGCTCA
The DNA here is from genome assembly GCF_047729545.1 of Candidatus Pelagibacter sp. Uisw_092. Classification (GTDB taxonomy): domain Bacteria; phylum Pseudomonadota; class Alphaproteobacteria; order Pelagibacterales; family Pelagibacteraceae; genus Pelagibacter. The sequence continues at coordinate 604,355 of NZ_CP159824.1, forward strand.
AATGCTGAAAAGGTAGTCGACTATTTAGTTAAACATACTGAAGTTTCCAGGGTTATATATCCAAATCAATACAAAGGTGAAATTGGAAATAGAGCTAAAAAATACCTAAGCGGTGGAAATGGTGCTTTAGTCGGTATCGAGTTAAAGGGTGGTATTGAATCTGGTAAAAGATTTATAGAAGCTTTAAAAATGTTTTATCATGTAGCAAATATTGGTGATGCTAGAAGTCTAGCAATACATCCCGCAACAACAACACACAGTCAATTAAATGAAGAAGAACTTTTAGCCTCAGGTGTAACACCAGGATATGTAAGGCTGTGTATTGGTCTTGAGCATATTGACGACATTATTGAAGATTTAGAGCAAGCTCTAAAAAGAACAGATAATGTTGAAGACATTAATAAAGCTAAAGCTCTTGGTTAGAGTTTTTATATATAATTGTAAGATAAGTAGTTAATACAAAAATTGAACCTAACTGGTGTAGTGATGCATATTTAATATCTACACCAGATAGTAAAGTTATAATTCCCAAAAAGATCTGAACCAATATTGCAATATCAAATAGTATAATATTTTTAGTTCCATAATTATTTTTTATATAGAGATAATTTAAAATAATAATAAAAAATAAAAGTAAATAAGCTGTAACTCTATGTAGAAATTGAACAATTGATGGGTTGTTAAATAATTGTGTATTAATTACATCATTATAACCAACATCATTTGGGAAAAAGCTACCGTTCATATCAGGCCACGAATTATAGATAAGACCACCATCTAAACCCGATAAAAAAGCACCCAATACAATCTGCAAAACTATCAACTTTAGAATAAATAGTAAAAGTAAATTTGAAATTCTTTTATGAAATTTTTTAGTTTTATAAATGTCTAAGATATACCAGAAAATTAAACATAGGATAAATAAAGCTAAAGATAAATGAATACTAAGTCTAAAGTGACTAACGTCGTTATTTTCAACTAACCCACTAGAGACCATATACCAACCTATGAATCCTTGAAGGCACACAAGAAAAAATATCCAATAATATTTATTTGAATAATGATGGGTGTTTTTAAAATATAAACTAAAGAAAAGTAAAGGTACCAATGTAAACAGGCCAACAAATCTTGCTAATAATCTATGAGCATACTCCCAATAAAAAATTACTTTAAATTCTTCTAAAGTCATTCCATAATTGATATTTTGATATTCAGGTATTTTTTTGTACTCTAAAAAATAAAAATTCCAGTCATTAACATTCAGTGGTGGCAGTATTCCAGTAAAGAGTTCCCAAGCTGTGATAGATAAACCTGAATCAGTTAACCTAGTAAGTCCACCAACTGCTACCATGAGAACAATTAATGAAAATAAAGTTATTAACCATGATTTTAAATATTTTATATAATTGTCGCTATTTACAAACATAAATTAAACTTATAATAATTATCTTAATAACCAATTGAATAAATGTCGCCTACTAATAAAAAAAAACTAAATCAGATAAGAATAAAGCTTGATAGACTTGATAATGATTTACTTAAGTTAATCAAAAAAAGATCATCACTAGTTAATGAAGTATTAAAAATAAAAATACAAAAGAAGGAAATAATTGATCAAAAAAGGATCAATTTTATTCTTAAAAATATTAAAAAAAAATCAATACAAGCTAACATAGATCCAAAAATCACAAATAGAATATGGAAAAATATGATTTGGTCTTTTATTGATTACGAAAAAAGAAATTTTAGAAAAAAGTAATACTATTTACTGTGTGGAGGTAATTTTTTTTCCACAAACATTTCATGTTTTCTTGTAGAAGGATTATATTTTTTGGCTGATAATTTTACTTTAGCTTTTTCTCCACCTGCTGGTTTTTTAACATAATAAAAATATGGACTATCAGGTTTTGCTTCAGGTACTAATCTAACCTTAACATGCGTTTTTTTTGCCATATTATTTTAAATTTTTAATTTGTTTTACTAAGTTAGAAATATTTTTAAGTTTATTTTTTAAATTATAATTAGCATTTATAGAATTATTTGGTAATTCGTCAAGTTTTAATGATTTATCAGAATTTAAAACTTTTTTAGCACCATTAATTGTCATTCCTTGATTTTTAAGAAGATATTTAACTTTCTTCAACACTTCTATTGTAGCATTATTATAATATCGTCTATTTCCATTTAGAATATTTGGCTTAATCTGTTTAAATTCTTTTTCCCAAAAACGAATTGTGTGAGTATTTAATGTACCTTTTTTTTCATTAACAAGATTAAGTATTTTTGCGACTTCTCCTATAGACTTATACGCTTTATTATTTTTATGAATCATTCTTTGAATTTACCAAATCTTTAAATTCTTTTGAAGCTTTAAACAAAACTACATCTCTAGTTGATATAGTTTTTTCTTCCTTGGTTTTAGGATTTCTACCAATTCTACTTTTTTTTGAACGTATTGAAAAAGTACCAAATTTCGATAATTTCAGTTTTCTTTCAATCTTTAAATTTTCTACGATTGTAGATAAAAAGTCATCTATTAAACTTTCTGAAATATTTTTTGAAAAACCAATTTGCATATAAACAGAGTTTATTAAATCTTTTTTTGTTAAATTTATTCTATTCATTAATATTATCTCGAATTTTCTTTATCAAATCACCACTTACAACTCTAGTACAAACACTTAAAGAGTTTGAAAAACCAATGTAATCTGTGCCACCATGACTTTTAATTACAGGAGAATCTAATCCAACAAATATAGCGCCATTATATAACCTTGGGTCTAATCTTGCTTTAAATTTCTTTAGATTAGAAATATTTAACAAAGATGAAATTTTTCCAATAAAATTATCTGTCATTGCTTTTTTAAGTTCACTTGTAATAAAGCTTGCTGTTCCTTCGGCAGTTTTTAGAGCAATATTACCTGTAAAACCATCTGCTACTATGACGTTTACATCTCCGTTCATTAACTGATTGCCCTCGATATAACCCTTAAATTCAAAATCATGATTGTCTCTTTTGCTTAATTTTTTATATGTGTCCTTAATAATTTCATTGCCCTTAAGTTCTTCAGATCCAATATTTAATAGAGCAACTTTTGCGCTAGCTTCTGGATATAATGATTTAAATAATGAAGATCCCATTATTGAGAAATCAATTAAATTTTTTGGGCTACATTCTATGTTGGCTCCCAAATCTAAAACAACACTCATTCCTTTTTTATTAGGCCATAATGCTGATAAAGCTGGCTTGTCTATATCTTCAATCATCTTAAGATTGATTTTAGAAATAACTAATAAAGCTCCTGTATTACCCGCTGAAATTACTACGTCTGATTTTTTTTCTTTAACACTTTGAATAGCCAACCACATACTAGTATTTCTTCCACGCTTAGCACCTTCTAATGGGCTGTCAGTGCCCTTAACAATATCCATTGTATGAAATATCTCAAACGAAGAATTTGGTAAACGCTCTTTAATATGAGGTAATATTTTATCCTTATCACCAAAAATTTGATAAAATGAATTTTTATTATTTCTGAAATGATGACAAATACCATCAATGATTTTTTTTGGTGATCCATCACCACCCATTGCATCGACTGCAATTTTGATTATTTTATTCATTTAAGATTAGAGTTTTTATTCCTTGGGATCTAAAACTTGTCTGCCTCTGTACATTCCAGTTTTAAGATCCAAATGATGAGGTAATCTATATTCACCAGATTTTTTATCCTCAACAATATTTGTAGACTTGAACTTCATATTTTGAGCTCTTCTCATTCCAGTTCTTGACGGGGATTGTTTACGTTTTGGTACAGCCATAATAAAATTAATGTTTAACTACACCTTTTAAATGAGAATTTAAAGTATTATTTAGTAAATTTAACCTATATTTTTCAAAATAATCTACTAGAAAATCAATATTTATAGCGTTATCTAAAAATTTTTGCAAAATGAAGCCTCTTGATTTTGCATTAAGGTTATCCCAATCATGAATTTTATCTATCATACCATAGAATAAATTTAGGTAATCTTTCATTTTCTTATTTATGGATTGATCACCATAACCAATTTCTCTTATGCTTAACTCAACTTGTCTAAAAGTATGATCATAAATCTCTTGTAAAAGCTTTTTATCGTTGTTTTCTTTATAAATTTTTAAGAAAAAAGCAAAATGTAGTAAAAAAAAAATCAGTCTATCTGAAAATGTATCTTGATTTTTAAAATCTTTGTAGAGCTCTTTATTTCTAGTTAAATTAACCAAATTATTGTAAATATTTATATAATTAGAGTTCATGATAAAAATTTTTTGTTTAATAGTTATATTTATATTTATTTCAAATTGTACCCTAAATAAAGTTATAAAACATCATGGTGTTCATTTTTTAGAAACAAAGCAAAATAAGCTGATTGTTGGAAAATCAAGTAAAAATGACATTACAGAGTTATTGGGGCCACCTTCTACAAAAAGTACTTTTGAAGATGATCTATGGATTTATATGGAAATTCAAACTAGCTCTTCTAAGCTATCAAAGTTAGGTAAAAAAAAACTATTAAAAAATAATATTCTCTTATTGGATATAGATAATAAAGGAATCTTAAAAAACAGTATTTTTTTTAATAAAGAAAACATGAACGAATTAAAATTTTCAAATGATGCAACACAAATGGACTATAGCAAAAATAGTTTTATATATGATTTTTTAAACTCATTGAGGCAAAAAATAAATGACCCACTGGGTAAAAAGAAAATAAAATAAATCTAGCCAGCAATTACAGCCAATAATAATAATGCAACAATGTTTGTAATTTTAATCATTGGGTTAACAGCAGGACCTGCAGTATCTTTGTAAGGGTCACCAACTGTATCACCAGTTACCGCAGCTTTATGAGCTTCAGAACCTTTTCCACCATGATTACCATCTTCAATATATTTTTTAGCATTATCCCAAGCACCACCACCCGCAGTCATTGAAACAGCTACAAATAGACCTGTAATAATCACACCTAACAACATTGCACCTACAGCAGCTAAAGCAGCTACTTGACCACCTATAGCTAGTATTACAAAGTATAAAACAATAGGAGAAAGAACTGGTAATAACGAAGGTATAATCATTTCTCTAATTGCAGCTAAAGTTAATAAATCAACTAATTTAGCATAATCAGGTTTTTGTTTACCCTTCATAATACCTGGGTATTTTTTAAATTGTCTTCTAACTTCTACAACTACAGCACCACCTGCTCTACCTACAGCTTGCATGCCCATTGATCCAAATAAATATGGAAGCATTCCACCAATTAATAAACCAACTACAACGTAAGGGTTTGATAAATCAAAAGTTACAACAATTCCTTCAAGCTTAGAACCAGCTACACCTGAAAAATGTTTAATATCTTCTACATAAGCTGCAAATAATACTAGGGCACCTAAACCTGCAGAACCTATAGCGTAACCTTTGGTAACAGCTTTAGTCGTATTTCCTACCGCATCTAATGCATCTGTAGTTTTTCTAACACTATTTGGTAGTTTAGCCATTTCAGCAATGCCACCAGCATTATCTGTTACAGGACCATAAGCATCAAGAGCAACTACCATACCTGCTAATGCAAGCATTGTAGTTACAGAAATAGCAATTCCATAAAGGCCAGCAATTGAATTTGTTGCTAATATACCTGCAACAATAATTAAAGCTGGTACAGCAGTAGCTTCCATTGAAACTGCTAAACCTTGAATTACATTTGTTCCATGACCTGTTGTAGAAGATTTAGCAATACTTCTTACCGGTCTATATTCAGTTCCAGTGTAGTATTCAGTAATCCAGATTAATAATCCAGTAATAACTAAACCAATTATTCCACAATAATACAAACTCATACCAGTAAAACTTTTACCATTAACAGTATATTCGCTTGCAAATCCAATTACATAATCAGTAACAGGGTATAAAATCATTAATGAAGAAACAGCAGAAACTACAAACCCTTTATATAAAGCATTCATAACGTTTTTACTTTTTCCAAGTTTAACAAAGAAAGTTCCTAAGATTGATGTTAAAATACAAGCCCCACCAATAGTTAAAGGGTAGATCATCATATTTATATCACCGTAGAAAAAAATAGATGAAAGAACCATTGTTGCAACAATTGTTACAGCGTAAGTTTCAAATAAGTCTGCTGCCATACCAGCACAATCTCCAACGTTATCTCCAACGTTGTCAGCAATTACAGCTGGATTTCTAGGGTCATCTTCTGGGATACCCGCTTCCACTTTACCCACTAAGTCAGCACCAACATCAGCACCTTTGGTAAAAATTCCACCACCTAATCTTGCAAAAATTGATATTAAAGAAGCACCAAAACCTAATGCAACTAATGCATTAACAACTTCTCTGTCATCAATTCCTGCTTTTAATAGAAAATAGTAATAAACTGCGATTGCAAGTAAAGCTAATCCAGCCACTAACATTCCAGTTACAGCACCTGATTTAAATGCAACAGCAAGACCGCTTGCTAAACCTTTTCTTGACGCTTCTGCAGTTCTAACGTTAGCTTGAACAGAAACTAACATTCCAACATAACCAGCTATACCCGATAATGTAGCTCCAATAAAGTAACCTAAGCCAACTAATGGGCTAAACACAACACAAATAATAACTAAAACAACAACTCCAACCACGGCAATTGTTTTATATTGTCTTGCTAGATATGCTTTAGCACCAATTTGAATTGCTGATGCAATCTCTTGCATCTTAGCGTTTCCAGCACTTGAGTTAAGAATATTTCTACCTGTAAAGTAACCATAAACGATTGAGAGTGATCCTGCCGCAATAGTATATAATAAGATTGTTTCTATTAGTGAGTTCATTTTGCCTTTGGTTGTTTGGTTGTTAAATTTTATTGTTTAAAGTCCGGACAATACAAAAAAAGCAATAAAAGGCAATATTTAACTTTTTAAAACTTATGAAGATAACCTTTGTTTTTAAGGGTAATTTTCATATTTTTATCATCAATAATGATTGATTTTTCAGCATGACTTTGAATTGAGCCTATTTTTGTAAGCCTAACTTTACAATTAGAAGCTATTTTTCTTATGATTCTCATCTTATTTTTAGAAGCTGTAAATAAGACCTGATAATCATCACCGTTGGAAATGTAATTAATTTTAGGTAATTTTTTAAGAGTAAGTAACTTTTTTAGATTACTTGAAATTGGGATATCTTTTAAAAAAATTTTATAAGATAATTTCTGATTATTAATCATTTTATCAAGGTCTGCTAATAGTCCATCAGAGATATCAATTGAAGTGTTGGCAAATTTTTTAATTTGATCAATTAATTTTAATTGAATATTTGGCATAAAATATTGATTAGTAAAGTATTTTTTTAATCTTGAATTAAGCTTAATTTTATTTTTTAGAACTAATAGACCTAAATAGCTATCTCCTAAGTTTCCAGAAACATATATATCATCATTAATTTTAGCTTTGTTCCTATAAACAATATTATTAGTAAAACCTATTGATGTAATTGTGAAACTTAACTTGTTAGAAAAAACTGTATCTCCACCGCTTAAAAATATTTCATATTTATTTTGTTCTTGATTAAGAGATTTGCTAATTTTTGATAAATTTAATTTAGAAAAACTTTTTTTATTACCAGAACCTGAAATAAAATAATATTTTGGTTTAATACCTTTGCATATAAGATCTGAAATTGATGATCTAACTATTTTTTTAATAACAAGCTCAGGTCTTTTAAAGTCTATAAAATGATTGCCTTCTATGTATGTATCGACTGATACAGCTAATCTATTTTTTTTATCAAAAAAAACGTCATCATTTAAATTTAGAGCACTTGGTGACTTTTTAGAAAGTTTTTGAAAATAATTTTTTATTAATTCAAATTCATGCATTAGTGGTTCTTATTTTTTTCGCTATTTTGTCTAATATTGCATTTAAATATTTAGTTTGACCATCTTCTAAAAAGAAGTTTGATGCATCAAGATATTCTTTAATAATTATTTTAGTAGAAACTTTGGGTTTATATAAAAACTCAAATATAGCAGACTTTACTATCACTTGAAAAACCTGGTCTAAATTAGTTAACTGCAAGTCTTCACTTAAATATTTTTTAACCTCTTCTTTAATAACTTCATCTCTCTCAATAGTTCCTAAAACAACATCTTTAATGAATTTTTTAAATCTATGTTTGGGAAAAGTTAGATCTGTATCATCATTAAAAAAATTACCGTATAATTTTTGAATAATTATGACCCTTGGACTTTGATTTGGATTATATGGAGTTCTCATTGTTATTGAGAAAGGACAGATATTACAGCTTGAGCCGCTTCTCTTCCCTTTTTCTTCCTGGCTATAGCTTGACGCATATTGAGACAGGTAATAATTCCATTACCAATGGGTTTTTTATTGTCTACAGATAGTTTCATTATTGCATCAGTTGAAGAATGAGAAATAAAGTCAAAATGAGGTGTTTGGCCTTTAATAACACAACCAAGAGCTAAAAAAGCATCATACTTTTTTATATTCTTTGAAATAGTAACAGGTATTTCAAAAACACCTGGGACATTGATAATTTTTATTACACTAGATTTCGGTAATACGTCTTTTGCACTATCAAGTAAACCTTTGGATATCTCTTTATAATAATCTGCAATAACTATTAAATATTTTTTTTTCATTAAATGATTTCCTGTTTAGTAATCTTTATATCATAACCCTCTAAACCAATAACTTTTTTAAGAGATTTGGTAATTAATATCATATTTTTAATCTTTAAATCTTTAATTATTTGAGCTCCAATACCATAATTTCTTATAAGTTTATCATTTCCTTTTTTATAAAAATCTTTGTTCTTATAATCCTTGAGTGTTTGTGTAACTGATTTTAAGTTTGTATCTTTTATAAAAACTAAAACGCAGTTATTAAATTTCTTAAAATAATTTAAAGTTTTATCAAATGAATTTGGTAATTGTTGATTAATTAAATAATTTTGAACTACGTTAGATGAAATTACTCTAACTCTTGGTACGATCCTTTTTTTAATATTTCCTTTAATTAGAGCAAAGTGCTCAGATCCATCTAAAAGATTTTCATAAATTCTAATTTTATATTTTTGGTTTTTAACTTCAATATCAGATTGTTTTTTAAGTTTAATTAGTTTTTCTTTTTTTAAACGATAAGCAATAAGGTCTTCAATTTTACCTATCTTTAAATTGTGTTTTTTAGCAAAATTAAATAAATCTTGACCTTTGGCCATTGTGCCATCTTCGTTCATTATTTCACAAATAACTGCAGAATTATTTTTTTTTGCAAGTTTTGAAATATCCACCGAGGCTTCTGTGTGACCAGCTCTTACTAAAACACCTCCATCTTTTGCAATAATTGGAAAAACATGGCCAGGTGAAACAATATCTTTTTTATTTACATTTTTTTTTGAGGCAATTTTAATTGTCTTAGCTCTATCTTTTGCTGAAATCCCAGTCGTTATTCCTTTTTTTGCTTCTATAGAAATTGTAAAAGCTGTTTTATTCCTTGATTGATTTATTGGTGACATTAAGGATAAATTTAATCTTTTTGCCTGCACACTATCTAGTGCTAGACAAATTAATCCACGACCATATTTGGCCATAAAATTTATATTTTTAGCATTTGAGTCAGTGGTTGATATAATTAAGTCACCTTCATTTTCTCTTTTCTCATCATCAACCAAGATGAACATACCGCCTTTCTTTGCGATATTAATTATACTTTCAATTGATGCATAATTATTTTTTTTCATTAAAATAATTTCTAACGTATTTAGATAAGATATCTATCTCTATATTAACTAAGCTACTCTTTTTTAATGAAGATAAATTGGTAAGTTTGAAAGTATGTGGAATAACCCAGACTTGAAATCCTTTTTGGGTTACTTTGGAAATTGTTAAAGAAATTCCATTAATACAAATGGAGGCTTTTTCTATTAGGTTTCTTCTTTCTTTTTTTATTATTTCAAAATCAAATAAATAAGATTTATCAATTTTTTTAATTGTGAATATTTTACCGATAGTATCAATATGACCTTGACATATATGACCAGATATTTTTTGACCATATTTTAATGGTAGTTCTAAGTTAATTTTATCTTCAATTTTTAAAAATTTAAACTTTGATCTCTGTATTGTTTCATCTGATAAGTAAAATTCCATTAATTTATTTTTAATTGATATTAGTGTTAGACAAACACCGTCACAACCAACAGAAATACCTATATTTTTTTTAGTTATTTTTAAATTTGAATTGATAAAAATATTAATACCTTTATCTCTTTTTGTAATTTTTCTAATTACACCTTGATTAAAAATTATTCCATTAAACATATTTAATTTTTATATAAAGTTATTGTATCTTTGGTTAATTTATTATTAATCTTTGATTTAATCCTATAATTATGTATCAAGTATTTAACATTATTAAAATCTTTATAAGGTGCAGATTTGTTCAAAATTTTGGGGCTTTTAAATAAATAGAATTGATTTAGAAGTTTATTTTTTAAAAAACTCCCTGATAAGTTATTACCACCTTCAATTAAAATATTTCTAATGCCAATTTTGTAAAGCTTTTTAAGAACTAACTTTAAATCAAAATATTTTATCTTAGTTAAATTTGACTTGATTAACTGAACACCTTTTTTTTTAAATAAAGTAATCTTTTTTTTATTAGCTTTATTATAAAAAATGATTGTATTATTTTTATCAGCTGTTTTAAATATATATGAATTTGTTTTTGTATTTAAATTATTATCTAAAATTATTCGTTTGGGTGAAAACTTTTTTAAACCTTCTAATCTACAATTTAACTTTGGATTATCTTTATTTAAAGTTTTGTAAGAAATCATTATGGAATCATTTTTAAACCTTAAAAAGTGTGTGAAAACATCTGAATACTTATCAGTAATTCTTTTTGTTTTTGCACTATAAATAAGATTATTTTTTGAAGTAGCAATCTTACCAGTAACAAAAGGTAATTTATTTTTTCTGTTAAAAAAATAAGATGAGTAAAAATTACTTACATCTTTTTTAAGTAAACCTTTTTTTACAATAATATTTTCAGATTTTAAAATCTTAAAACTTTTCCCTTTAACTTTTTTATCAATATCATCTACTGAATAAAAAACTTTTTTTATTTTATTTTTAATTATTAAGTTAGTACAAGGAGGAGTTTTTCCATAATGATTGCACGGTTCTAGTGTTACATACATTTTGGAACCTTCTAGATTTACATTAGAATTTTTGATTGCATTATATTCGGCATGGGGTCTGCCTTCATAATTAGTCTGGCCTATCGAAATTATTTCATTATTTTTAACAATCACACAACCAACAGATGGATTTACTCCTGTAAGACCTTGTCTACTACTAGCCAAACTTAGGGCTAGCTTCATATATGTTTTATCTTTTTTGGAAAATTTATCTTTTCTTGTAGACATCTAATTTGTCCACGAATTGCACAAAATCTTTTTCCTCTCTAAAATTTCTATAAACAGATGCAAATCTTACATAAGCAACAGGGTCAAGTTCCTTTAAGCCTTCCATGACCATAGTTCCTATAATATTTGATGAAATTTCACTCTGACCAAGTTCTTCTAGAGCTCTCGAGGTTTTACTTATAAATTTTTCTGCAGTTTCTGTATCTATAGGTCTTTTCTTTAAAGCAATATAAATAGACTTTGATAGTTTATCTCTATCGAAAGATGACTTTCTTCCATTTTTTTTAACAACCATTATTTCTCTAAATTGAACTCTTTCAAATGTCGTAAATCTTGCTCCACAAACACACAATCTTCTTCTTCTTATAGCTGTACCGTCTTCTGTAGGTCTGGAATCTACTACTGAAGTTTCACCTTTTTTACAAATTGAACAGATCATTTATTTTAAATTTTTATAAATTGGAAAAAAAGATGTAAGCTCAACTACATCATTTCTAACTTCTTTCTCAATTTTACTATTATCATTAGGATTTTCAGATAAACCTTTTACTACTTTTGTGATCAATTCTCCAACTTTTTGAAACTCCTTTAAACCAAAGCCTCTTGTTGTTGCTGCCTGAGTTCCAAGTCTGATACCTGAAGTGATCATCGGTTTTTCAGTATCAAAAGGTATTCCATTTTTGTTACAAGTAATATTTGCTCTAGAAAGACTCTCTGCTGCTAGATTACCTTTAACATTGAAGGGTCTCAAATCTACTAACATTAAATGTGTATCAGTACCACCTGAATAAATTTTGAATCCATTATTCTTAAGTGTTTCAGATAAGATTTTGGCATTAGCTAAAACTGATTTTATATAATCTTTAAAATCTGGTCTTAGAGCCTCTAAAAAACCAGCAGCCTTAGCTGCAATAACATGCATCAATGGTCCACCTTGGTAGCCAGGAAATACCGCTGTATTAAATTTTTTTGAAAGTTCTTCATTATTTGTTAGAATAATTCCCCCTCTTGCACTTCTAAAAACTTTATGAGTTGTTGAAGTAACCACATGAGCATGCTCACAGGGATTTGGGTAACCTTTGCCAGCAACTAAACCTGAAAAATGAGCCATATCAACCATAAGATAGGCTCCTACTTTATCTGCAATTTCTCTAAACCTCTTAAAATCAATCACTCTCGAATAGGCACTTCCTCCACAAATTATAAGTTTAGGTTTATGTTCTAGTGCTAATTTCTCAACATTGTCATAATCTATAAGTTCTGATTCTTTATCTACGTCATAACCTATCGGATTAAACCATTTACCTGACATTGAAATTTTTAATCCATGTGTAATATGTCCACCAGAATTTAAACTCATACCCATAAATGTGTCGCCCGGATTTAGTAGCGCCAAAAATACAGCTCCGTTAGCTTGAGCACCAGAATGAGGTTGAGCATTAGCAAATTTACAATTAAATAATCTTTTTAACCTTTCAATAGCTAAATTTTCTGCGACATCAACATGTTCACATCCATTATAGTATCTTTTACCAGGATAACCTTCTGCATATTTGTTCGTTAAAACAGAGCCCTGAGCCTCTAACACAGCTTGTGAAACTATATTTTCAGATGCTATTAATTCAATGTGTTGTTGTTGTCTTTTTAATTCATCACTTATAGCTTTATATAACTCTGGGTCTGCTTTTGACAAACCATCCTCAAAAAAGCTTTTATATTGATCGTTTAAATAATTTTTCTCACTTGACATAATTAAATCTTTTTAATTCTTTTTAAGTGTCTTCCACCTTCAAATTTTGTATTCAAAAAAACACTGACACAATTTAAAGCGTTTTTTTCTGTTAACAGTCTTGAGCCTAATGTAATGATATTTGCATCATTATGCAATCTTGATAATTTTGTAGATTTTAAATTAAAACATTGAGCAGCACGTATATTTTTATGCCTATTTGCAGCAATATTCATACCCATGCCAGACCCACAAATTAGTATTCCAGCATGGTTATTATTAGTTTTAACTTTTCTTGCAACTTTATGAGCATAATAAGGATAATCAACTTTATCACTATTGAAAGGACCTAAGTCTGTATATTTAATTTTTTTTTTATCTAGGTGAAGTTTAATATTTTCTTTTAATTTATAACCAGCATGATCAGATGATAAAAATATTTTTTTCACACTAGTTAAACTTATAATCTAAGACACATGCAACCAAGTGAATTCTATTTTCTTCGCCACCATTAAAAAAATTATGGTATTTTGTATTATTAGTAATCCAAACAGAACCATCCGCTGGCATATGTCTTGCTACATGATCTACTACCATGATGGCACCAGGGTTAGTGATTATTGGTATATGTAATCTTGGCTCTGGATCTCTATGCCAACTCAATGTTGATCTTGGCTCCTTTAATAAAATCCTAACTCTCCCTAATTTATATTTTGAAGAAAGCTCATCAAACACTTCTTTAAAGTAGGTGTTTTCATAGTCAGGTATAAATTCTGAATAAGCAGCTTCATCAATTGAAACATCTCTTGAAACTTCTTTTCCTGACTTATCTGGTTTTGTCCAATAAACACCTCTAGCTTTGCTTCCTTTTACAGAGTCTGGGTCACCAGGAATTTGTGTTAGAGAAATAGCTCCAAAGTGGGCAATTCCTCCACCATCATCAAATTTTTTAGTTTGAATAATTTGATTGTAGGCTTCTTGTAATTTATCAATATCAAACTTGATATTTTGTTTTTGAAAATCACTAAAATCTAAAATCTTCTCTTCTTTTTTTTGATCTAAGTTTACAATATTTTTATTTTCAATACTCATGTTGATTGTTTTTTACTTAATTTAATATATATTTGTATAATACATTTGTCGCATTTTAAAAATAGATTTAAACATGATTACAGGAAATTATCCAAATTTAAGGCTTAGACGCAGTCGTAAAAATGATTGGTCTAGAAGGTTAATTCAAGAGAATAGCCTTTCATCTAGTGATTTTATATTACCTTTATTCTTAATTGATGGAAAAAATATAAAACAATCCATTAAAACAATGCCTGATGTTTATAGGTACACAATAGATAAACTTGGAATTATTATTGATAAAGCAATCAAGAATAAAATACCTATGGTTGCATTATTCCCTTATACAAATAAAACAAAAAAAAATGAGATTGGAACTGAAGCTTTAAATGATGACAATCTTGTTTGTAAAGCCATTCGATATATTAAAAAAAGATATAAAAACGAAATTGGTATTATGTGTGATGTAGCTTTAGATCCTTATACTTCTCATGGTCATGATGGTTTAATAAAATCAGGTTATGTATTAAATGACGAAACTATTGAGGTATTGATAAAGCAATCATTGTTACAAGCAGAAATTGGTTGTGATGTTTTAGCTCCATCAGATATGATGGATGGAAGAATTGGTAAAATAAGAAAAGCTTTAGATAAAGAAGGTCACGAAATGGTTCAGATACTTTCTTATGCAGTAAAATATGCATCAAGTTTTTATGGTCCATTCAGAGATGCTGTTGGTTCAAAAGGTTTACTAAAAGGTGATAAGAAAAATTACCAAATGGACTTTAGAAACAGTGAGGAAGCAATAAGAGAGGTGGCTCTAGATATTAAAGAAGGAGCTGATATGGTTATGGTCAAACCTGGCATGCCTTATCTAGATATAATTAAAGTAGTTAAAGATAATTTTAAAATTCCAGTTCTAGCCTATCAAGTCTCAGGTGAATACTGTCTATTAAGTAATAGTATAAAAAAAGGACTGATAGATAAAAACTCAGTATTAGAAAGTTTGATTTCATTTAAAAGAGCTGGGGCAAACGCTATAGTAAGCTATTACGCTGATAGAATTAACGATTTAATCAAATAATTATTTTAAAAGATTAATAAAATGAGTCCTAGAAGTTGGAAGGTTTAGATTATTTGGTTTTAGAATACTTTTTTCAAGGTAATCACTAACAAGTTTTAAACCTTTGAGTAAATTTTTTAAATTAACATCTAGATTGTTTTCATCTATTAAAAAATTTGGAATACTTTTTTTTTCAGTTGAGGATTTAACGAAATAATTGATTTCACTATCAACAATCTCTTTTTCAACCATATTTTTTAATTCTAAATCATATCCTAATAATTTTAAAAGTTCTAACTCCCAAAAAATATATTTTTGTATCCAATTATCGTAAGTTAATATTTCAAAAAATTTATCAATTAATTTAAAAATTTCTTTATTAGACTGAGCTTCAGCAGTAAGAAGTTTTATAAGGTGCATTGCTGAGGTTATGCATGATAGTTTTTGATTTTCGTCAAAATATAGTGGAGTTAAGGCTTTTAGAATTTCTATTTTAAAATAACCAATTCTAGTAACGCTTTTAGAATTATAGTTTACATAAATTTTATTACCAATTTGTAAATAGTTTTTGATTTTCTTTGATGTACCACCAAAAATTATCCCTGAAATTTTTCCATGGTTTTTTGTAAAAACTTCAGCAATTATTGAATTTTCACTGTATCTATTTTTGGAAACTAAATAAGCGCTATCATCCCAATTCATTTTTTAAAAACATCCTCAATGCATAAAGAAGCAGCATTCTGTTCTGCATCTTTTTTAGAAGATCCCTCTGCAGTAAAAAATTTAGTATTTTTTAATTTAACAGAAACTTTAAAGAGTGGTTTATGTCGAAGCCCAGTATTAGATATTAGCTTATAAATAGGCAAGACTTTAAAAATCTTAAGCGAGTATTCTTGAAGTTTTGTCTTTGCATCAATTTGGGTTACAACACTTGCTGTAATATGCTCACTCCATAAATTGAGAATAAATTTTTCAGTGAAATTTAGACCTTTGTCAAGATAGATCGCTCCAATTAAAGCCTCTAAACAGTCCGCTACTATTTTATCTTCAATTTCAATTTTTTTATTCTTAGGGTTTAAAACTAAAATATATTTCTCTAGTTCAATTTTTTTAGCAATTTCTAGGCATTTTTTTTTATTTACTAATGAAGCAAATTTTTTATCTAGCACCCCTTCTCTTTCTTCTGGATAAAGTTCTAATAATTTTTTTGCAATAATAAGACCTAAAACTCTATCTCCTAAAAATTCAATTTTTTCATTATTGTTTATTGAATCAAAGCTTTTGTGCGTTAAGCTTTTAATAAAAATTTTTTGATCTGAAAACTTTAATCTTAATTTCTTTTCTAATGTTGTGGGATTAATTTTCATTAAATAATTTTCTTAAAAAACCTGTCAAATCTAATTGTCTTATGCCATTTCCAAAAAGAAAAAATATTTCCAATTCTAAAATCAGATGAAAAAAAAATAAATTGAGCTTTGCCCACTAAATTATCTTCATGAACATAACCAACACTAGTCAGGTATCTACTATCTTTAGAGCAGTCTCTGTTGTCACCTAAAAAAAAATAGTGTTTAGTTGGAACTATAAAATTATCAGAATTTTGAAAAGTATAACTTTTTAAATATACACTATTATGTGTTTTGCCATTTGGAAGTTTTTCCTCAAATGTATTAACTTCTATAGTTTGTTTTCCACAATAAATTTTATCATTTTGGGAAATTCTAGATTTAAATATTTGATTATTGTTTACAAATAGATCGCCGTTAATGAATTGAATATTATCACCTGGTAGACCAATTAATCTTTTAATATAATCTGTCCTATTATCAGCTGGTGTTTTAAAAACAATAACATCACCAACCTTAGGTTTCTTAGAAAATAGTCTTCCATTTATTATTGGTGGACTAAAAGGGAAAGAATGCTTACTGTAACCATAAGAATACTTCGTAACAAACAATCTATCACCAATTAAAAGTGATGGTTCCATTGATGATGATGGAATATAGAAAGGTTGAATAAAAAGAGATCTGATAACAATAGCTATTACTAAAGCATAAAAAATTGTCTTAACATTATCAATTATAATATTTTTGGTTATCATTTTTTTTGTAAAATTACGTAGGCTATAGAATATTTTTTTTCATCAGAAATTGACAGAAAGAAATCAAAGGATGCTATCTTAAATTGCTTTTTAATAATTTTTTTAATTTTATCAGTAACTACAAATGAGGGTTTTCCTAATTTATTGTTAGTTATGGTTATATCTTTAAAATTCAAATTACCTCTAAAACCTGTCCCAATTGCCTTAGAAAATGCTTCTTTAGCAGCAAATCTTTTAGAATAATAAGACTTTTTATTTGTTATATTTTTGGCTAACAATATTTCTGAGCTAGAAAAAACTCTTTTAATAAAACTAACATTTTTTAAAGATTTATGTATTCTAATATTTTCTACTATATCGACACCGATACCAAGAATTTTCATATCTATTTACTGGTTATTTTTTTAAATGCCTTAATAGTGTTTTTTAAACCATGAATGAGTGACTCACCAATTATAAAATGACCAATATTAAATTCTGTAATTTCTTTAATTTTACTTAGTACAGCAGTAGTTTTATAGTCAAGACCATGGCCTGCATGGACCTCAATTCCAAGTTTAACACCAAGTTCTGAACATTTTTTAATTTTTAAATATTCATTTTTATAATTTTTATTTTCTTTTACTAAATTAGAAATTTTTCCTGTATGTAGCTCAACACAAGTAGCATTTAATTCTTTTGCAATTTTTATATCTCTTAAAGATGGGTCAACAAATAAACTTGTTCTAATATTTTTCTTATTAAATAAGGATATTATTGCTTTTATTTTTTTTTTATTTTTAATTAAGTTTAATCCACCTTCCGTTGTCACTTCCTTTCTTTTTTCAGGAACTATACAAATAAAATTAGGTCTATTTTTTAATGCTATATTTATTATTTTTTTGTTTAGTGAAATTTCCAAATTAGTGATTATTTTTTTATTTTTACAAATTTTAACAACATCAGTATTTTTTATATGTCTTCTGTCTTCTCTTAAATGAATAGTAACTGAATGTGCCCCACATTTAGTTACATGTTTAGCAATAGTAAATGGATCAGGGTGGAACGATCCTCTTGCATTTCTTACTGTAGCAACATGATCAATATTAACACCTAGTCTTGTCATTTAATAAATCTACTTCCTGGGACTGTAATTGGAGTATTTT
This sequence comes from Candidatus Pelagibacter sp. Uisw_092, assembly GCF_047729545.1. GTDB lineage: Bacteria > Pseudomonadota > Alphaproteobacteria > Pelagibacterales > Pelagibacteraceae > Pelagibacter. The sequence continues at coordinate 622,953 of NZ_CP159824.1, forward strand.
TAAGACTTTCTGGTAGATTATTTTTCTTAAATGTTGGGACGTTTATCTTCATATGTGAAATAATATTTTTTTTTATCTTTAATGTATTCTTGGTTGATCTATCGATAATTGAGGCAAAACCAACAAGTTTTGCGCCTGGTTTTGTAATCAACTTAACACACTCTAAGCTTGATTTACCTGTTGTTATAACATCTTCAATTATTAAAACTTTTGATCCTTTTTTTATATGAAAGCCTCGTCTTAAGGCAAATTTACCATTAACTCTTTCACAGAATATTGTCTCTTTTTTTAGAAGTTTACCAATTTCATAACCAATAATAACGCCCCCCATTGCAGGGGCTAAAATCAAATCTATAGATTTAAATTTTTTTTTAATTTTTTTTGCTAATGAATTACAAATATCCTTAGCTAAATGTGGAAAGCTTAAAAGTTTAGCACACTGAATATATTTAGGTGAATGCAACCCTGAAGAAAGAATAAAATGACCCTCTAAAAGTGCGTTAGTTTTTTTTAAAATATTTAAAGATTTTTTGTGTGAAAGCATTACGTTCCTTTAACCAGTTATCCTCATGTCTAATGATTTTAAATTTTATCTCTTTTTGTTTTAACTCACTGATAAAATTTGTAAAGTTTTTCAAGTCTTTTATAATTAAATTAAATTTAAAATTAATATATTCTTTAGACTTTTCCTTCATTTCAACACTAGAGATGTTTAAACTATGTTGACCAAGCAATGTAGTAATCTCACCTAATTTTCCAGGCTTATCTGGCAAAGAGATCCATAGAGTAGTATTATATTTTTTAATCCTTTGAGCCTTCTCCTCTCCTCTTTTATACCAATATTTTCTAATAGCTGATCTTGCTTTTCCAGTTTTTGTAATAGGTATCCAGTGTAAAGAAGGTGATTTATTTTTAGATGTAGTAATATCCACTACATCTCCGTTATAAAGAATGCTTTGTAAATCACTATCGTTACCATTAATCTTACATCCTATAGTGTTATTTCCAATTTTTGTATGCACAGCATATGCAAAATCAATCGGTGTTGCATCTTTTGGTAATTTAATTACAGATCCTTTTGGTGTAAAACAGAATACATTTTCCTGAAACATTTGCAACTTGGTGTATTCATAAGAGTGCTCAGGGTTTTCATTTTTGTCAATAATCTCAACTAGGTCCGCAAGCCAATCATATTCTTTCCACGTTAATGAGTTAAATTTTTCAGAAGATTTATACTTCCAATGAGAAGCAATACCTCTTTCAGCATATTCGTGCATTTGCATTGTCCTAAGTTGTATTTCAATTGGTCTTCGATTAGGTCCTATTATTGAAGTATGTAAAGATTGATATTTATTAATTTTAGGAGATGAAATATAATCTTTAAATTTTCCCGGTATGCAATTCCACTCTTTATGGAATATACCAAGGGCTTTATAACAATCTTCAATATTATCAAGTATTACTCTAAATCCAATTATATCTGAGATTTGTTCTAAAGATATTCTTTTTTTTTGTACTTTTCTCCAAATAGAAAATGGTGTTTTTTCTCTACCAATGATTTCTGCATTTATTTTATGTTCATTTAATATTCCACTAAATTGTAATGAGATCGTATTAAAGCTATTTACTTTATCATCTTTAATTTCATCCAATCTTTTCTTTATAAGTTCTCTTGCATTATTATTTAAAACTTTAAAAGACAGATCTTCTAACTCATCTCTTATTCTGTGCATTCCCATTCTATCAGCTAAAGGTGCATAGATTTCCATAGTCTCTTTTGCAATACGTTCTTTTTTTTCAGTTTTTAAAATTGCATCAATTGTTCTCATGTTATGTAATCGATCAGCTATTTTAACAAGTAACACTCTAATATCCTTAGAAGTAGCTAAAATTAATTTTCTAAAATTTTCAGCTTTTGAAGTTGATGTGGCCTGATTCTCAAAAACAGATATCTTTGTCACGCCATCCACTAATTCAGCAACTTCTAAGCCAAACTCATTCTTTATAGTTTCGTATGTAGCGTGTGTATCTTCAATGGTATCATGTAGTAATCCAGTTGCTATAGTTGCACTATCTAACTTTAGTTCTGTTAATATATTTGCCACAGCTATTGGGTGATTTGAGTAAGGATCACCAAAGTCTCTTTTTTGATTTTTATGAGCCTTAATTGCAAAATTATAAGCTTTATTTAATTTATCAGGATTTAAAAATTTATTATATAATTTAACCTTATTTATTAATTCTTGTGAATTAAGCATGTGTGATTATAGCATTAATTTATATTTTTTTAATAGACCTTAAGTCTTTTACCTCTAAAGAGTTGATTAAATTAACAATATTAATCTTAGATACTGGATGTTTCCATGATTTATCTACTTCAAATAAGGGTAATAACACAAAATTTCTTTTATCCATTCGAGGGTGTGGCAAAATTAATTGACTATTTTTTTCATTTAATATTTGTTTGTCGTAATCAATAATATCGATATCACACACTCTTGGTGCATTTTGTTTGGACCTAACTCTACCCAATTTTAATTCTATTAAGTTGCAAATTTTTAGTAATTCAATTGGTTTTAAAATTGTTTTAATAATTATAACAATATTTATATAATTTGGCATTATAGGGTCTGGCCAAGACTCAGATATATAATTAGACGAGAACTTTAAAATTTTAATTCTATATTTTTCTAATTCAAATTTAGCAATTTCAATATTGTTAATTTTATTTCCCAAATTAGATCCTAAAGCTAAATATGCTTTTTTAGCTAGATTTTCTGATGTGTCTTGCTTTTTCACGATTCCAATCTCTATTTTTTTTAGTGGCTCTTTTATCAAATTGTTTTTTTCCTTTAGCAACAGCTATTTCAATTTTAGCTTTACCTTTTTTAAAATACATTTTTGTTGGGACAAGGGTTAAACCATCCCTCTGCATTTTACCGATTAATTTATTAATTTCTTTTCTATTAAATAAAAGCTTTCTCTCATCCATCGGATTATGATTTGAATAGCTCGCCTGTTTAAAAGCTGCTATATGAGAATTAATCAAAACTATTTCACCATCTTTTTCTACAGCATATGAATCTGCTATATTAACCTTGCCTTCTCGTATAGATTTGATCTCAGATCCTTTTAGTACAATTCCTGCTTCTATTAAATCTTCAAAAAAATAGTTGAAACTTGCCTTTCTATTTAGGCAAATTATTTTCAAACCAGGGTTGGTTTTTTTGCTCATTAAAGTAAGTTTGCTAATACCAAAGCTTTTTTAACAGCTTCCTTAGTTTGCTCTGTGACTTTCACTAAAGGAAGTCTAACATCTTCATTACATAAACCCAAAAGTTTTGCTGCATATTTTACAGGGCTTGGGTTGCTCTCTATAAACATAGATCTATGAATTGGTTGAAGTATCTTGTCTAATTTAGCTGCTTCTAATTTATTCTCATCAGAATTTAATTTAGAAGCCTTTTGAAAATCAGAACAAAGTTTTGGGGCAATATTGGCTGTAACACTAATTGCACCTATGCCACCTCTTTTGTTAAACTCAAAAGCATTATCATCATTACCAGTGAGTTGAATAAAGTCATTTCCCATCTTATGTTTTTGTTGATCTACCCTATCAAGATCTCCCGTTGCATCCTTTACTCCAACGATATTCTTCAGCTCAAATAACCGAGCCATCGTATCAACCGACATATCAATAACAGATCGACCTGGAATATTATAAATTAATATAGGTATTCCACATTTATCATTAATTGCTTTATAATGTTGATATAAGCCTTCTTGTGTAGGTTTGTTATAATAAGGAGTGACCACTAATGCAGCATTTGCACCAACTTTTTCTGCATGTGTGGTTAAAGAGATAGCTTCTTTTGTGGAATTAGAGCCAGTTCCTGCAATTACTATATTTTTTCCTTTGCTCTCCTGAATGCATAACTCAATAACTTTTTGGTGCTCATCGTGACTTAATGTTGGAGATTCTCCTGTAGTCCCAGCTGGAACTAGACCATTAGTTCCATTTTTAATCTGAAAATGAATGAGTTTTATGTAGGCATCTTCATCAAGTTTATTATTTTTAAACGGGGTTATTAAAGCAACATTTGATCCTTTGAACATAAATACTTATAACATAGTTTAGAGATTCATTTAGTAAATTTTATGCTTAGAAAGTTATTTTTTTTTATAAAGTCATTGTTATTAAGTTTAATAATGATGGTCAACTTATACGCCATAGAAATATCAATAATTCCTTTAAAAAAACCTATTTTAGATAAAAAAGATCATAATGAAAAAATATCAAAAAATATCCTTAAGCCTAAATCTAAACCATCAAAAGAAGTGGAAAAAATTGTAGCTAAAATTGCTGAAAAAGAAGAAATAAAGATTAATTTTTTGATTCCTAAAAGCAAGCCGCTAGTAGTTAAAAAAATAAAATCTAAAATTAAAACTCAGTCCAAATACTATAGTCAAAAAGATTATAGCATTGCAAAAAAATCTATTCTAGCTATGGAAAAAAGACAATGGTCCACAGCCTTATCTTTATCTAAAAAAGCTAAAGATAAATCTATACATAGTTTCATTACCTGGAGGCATTTATTAACCACAGGTAATCAAGCAAGTTTTTATGACTATTTAACATTTATTAAAGATAATGAAAATTATCCTAGAATTAATAGGATTCGCTACTTAGCTGAGCACAAACTTTCTACTGATAGAATTTCACCAAGAAAAATAATAAACTGGTTTGATGGTGATGAGCCTTTAAGTGGTTATGGAAAATTAATACTTGGAGAAAGTTTTATACAAAATGGCAATATTGGTAAAGGAATATCTTTAATTAAAGATGGATGGATAACAGCAGATCTTAATAGGGCTAATATGAAGTTTTTTCGAAAAAAATATAAAAAATATTTAAATGCCGATGACTATATTAAACGAGCAGATTATTTAGCTTGGGAAGGTAAATCATGGGACTTAAAAAGAATGTTAAGATATTTACCTAAAGATTATGAGTTACTTTATACTGCTAGACAAATTTTAATGAGTAAATCTTACGGTGTAGATATTGCTATCAAAAATGTTCCTACAAAACTTAAAAATGATGCTGGACTAAATTATGATAGACTTAAATGGAGAAGAAAAAGAGGTCGCGTAGATGATTCTTTAGATATTTTATTTAAAGTTAAAAATAATAAAGATTATTTAGTTAGACCTGATAAGTGGTGGACTGAAAGAGCAATTATGACAAGGGCTCTTATCTATAAAAAGAAATACGAGTTTGCTTACAAAATTGCAAGCCAGCATACTCTGGATAAAAGTCCAGAATTTGCTGAGGCTGAATGGATGAGTGGATGGGTTGCTTTAAGCTTTCTAGATGACCCTATCCTTGCAATAGACCATTTTAATAATTTTTATCAAAATGTTAGTTACCCTATAAGCTTATCTAGAGGGGCCTACTGGCTTGGAAGGTCGTATGAAAAAATTGGTGATAAAAAGCAATCTCAGCAATGGTATGAGGAAGCTACTAAATATTTAACTACATATTACGGCCAATTAGCTCACTTAAAAATTAAACCTAATGAAAACTTTGAACTTAAAGAACAACAAAAAATTACAGATGAGTACAGAAAATACTTTTATAAAAAGGATTTAGTTAAAATAGTCTATCTTTTAGATGAGCTAAATAAAGATAAATACACAAAAAATATTTTAAAACATATTGCTAATGATAATGTTGTTAGTGGTAGTGAGATTTTAGCCGCAGAACTAGCGTCAAATATATTAAGATATGATTTTGCTATTCAAATTTCAAAACTAGCCTCATATGAAAAAAGATTTCATAATAATTTTAACTACCCAATAATAGGCACACCTACTTATGTTAATGGTCGTAAAATACCTGAGACTGCATTTATACTTTCATTAATTAGACAAGAAAGTGAATTTGATATGACAGCTAACAGTCATGCTGGAGCACAGGGGCTAATGCAGTTAATGCCCTACACTGCTAAACTAGTTTCTAAACAAGCAAAACTTCCTTATTCTAAATCACGGTTAACATCTGACCCTGAATACAATATTAATCTAGGATCACATTATATAGCAGGTTTAATCTTACAGTATGATGGGGCCTACCCTTTTGCCACTGCGGCATACAATGCTGGTCCCAAAAGAGTTAAGTATTGGAAAAAAATCAATAAAAATCCTCAAAAAAATGAAGTTGATTTTGTAGATTGGGTTGAGCTAATAAAGTTTAAAGAAACAAGAAACTATGTTCAGCGGGTTATGGAGAATTATAATGTCTATCGATATATATTGGAGAAAAAACCTATTAAAATGAAAGACTTCTTTAAAAATCATCCTTTATTTTAATGGCGGAAGAGGAGGGATTCGAACCCTCGGTACAAGTTTCCCCGCACGGTCATTTAGCAAACGACTGGTTTCAGCCTCTCACCCACTCTTCCACTCGAATAAGGATATATCCGATTTTATTGAATTTTCAATATTTATAAAGTAATTCTTGATTAATATTATGAATAATAAGTATTCCATATTTTCTCTAATCAAAAATGCTTTTTCTTACCATGAGAATTGGCAAAAAGCCTGGAAAGACCCTGCTCCAAAAAAAGAGTATGATGCAGTAATTATTGGTGGTGGTGGTCATGGACTAGCTACAGCATATTACTTAGCAAAAAAGCACGATATGAAAAATATTGCAGTTATTGAAAAAGGTTGGATTGGTGGAGGTAACACTGGAAGAAATACTACAATTATAAGATCAAATTATCTATGGGATGCAAGCGCTGGTCTTTATGATCATGCATTAAAACTATGGGAAGGTTTATCTCAAGAGATAAATTATAATGTTATGTTTAGTCAAAGAGGTGTGATGAACCTTGCTCATAATTTACAAGACATTAGAGATTTAAAAAGAAGAACACACGCTAATAGATTAAATGGTATTGATGCTGTTTTTTTAAGTACTGAAGAAGTTAAAAAATTTTGTCCTATTATCAATACGTCTCCAAATATCCGCTATCCAGTATTAGGTGGAACACTACAAAGAAGAGCTGGTACAGCAAGACATGATGCTGTCGCTTGGGGATATGCACGTGGTGCAGACAAAATGGGTGTTGATATAATTCAAAATTGTGAAGTTAAAGGAATTAAAAGAAATGGTGATGAAGTTGAAGGAATAGAAACAACTAGAGGATTTATAAAAAGTAAAAAAATTGGTGTTGTTGCAGCAGGTCACTCAAGTGTACTAGCAAACATGGCTGGTTTAAGACTCCCTTTAGAAAGCAAACCACTTCAAGCTTTAGTTTCAGAGCCAGTAAAACCAATCATTGATACAGTTGTAATGTCTAATGCTGTTCATGCTTATGTTAGTCAATCTGATAAAGGCGAACTTGTAATAGGCGCAGGAACTGATGATTATGTTTCTTACTCACAAAGAGGAAGTCATGATATTGTAGAGGGAACCTTAAATGCAATTTTAGAACTTTATCCAATTTTTAGTCGAATGAGAATGCTTAGACAATGGGGTGGAATTGTAGACATTTGTCCGGATGCAAGCCCTATTATCAGCAAAACTACTATAAAAGGTTTATACTTCAACTGTGGTTGGGGAACGGGTGGATTTAAAGCTACACCAGGATCAGGTGATTTATTTGCTCACACAATTGCAAACGATGAACCTCATAAACTTAATGCAGCTTTTAATTTAAATAGATTTATTAGTGGTGACCTTGTTGATGAACATGGTGCAGCAGCGGTAGCACATTAATGTTTTTAATTACTTGTCCTTATTGTGGTGAACGAGAACAAAGTGAATTTAAAGCTGGAGGAGAAGCTCACATTGAAAGACCAAAACAACCTACAGAATTAAGTGATGATGAATGGGCAGAATACTTATTCATGAGAAAAAATATTAAAGGGGTTCAATTTGAAAGATGGAACCATGCACACGGATGTAGAAAATGGTTCAATGTAGCTAGAGATACTTCTAATGATCAAATTAAATCAGTTTACAAAATGGGTGAAAAACCACCAACAATCTAATCTATGTCAAAAAATTTAAGAGTAAAAACTAGCAAGTTTATTGATGAAAACTCAAGAATTTCATTTAAATTTAATGGTAAAACCTATTACGGTTTTAAGGGTGATACTTTAGCATCTGCCTTATTATCAAATGATGTTCATTTAGTTGGAAGAAGTTTTAAATACCACAGACCAAGAGGAATAATGACAGCTGGATCTGAAGAACCTAGTGCAATTGTACAAATAAATGATAATACTGCTTTAACCGAGCCAAATGTTAGGGCTACAGAAATTGAGATCTATGAAAGTCTAGAGGCTAAAAGCCAAAACTGTTGGCCTAGTGTAAATTTTGATGTCGGTGGAATAAATAATATCATGTCCCCACTCTTACCTGCTGGATTTTATTACAAAACATTTATGTGGCCAGCTAATTTCTGGGAAAAATATGAATATATTATAAGACATTCAGCGGGACTTGGTAAATCACCAACTAAACCTGATCCCGACATCTATGAACATAAATACATTCATTGTGATGTACTTGTTATTGGTGCTGGTATTAGTGGAATTATAGCGGCAAAAACAGCTGCTAAAAATAATTTAAAAACTTTACTACTTGATGAAAAAAACGAAATTGGGGGATCTACTATTTACCAAAATTCTGACTATGTTAAAATAAATGATCAAAATTCTTCAACATGGTTGGAAAATGAGATTAAAGAATTAGAAAAGTTAGAAAATTTAGAGGTTAAAACAAGAACGAGTGTTGCAGCCTACCATGGTTATAATTATCTATTAGCTAGAGAAAACTTAACTGACCATCTATCTCAAAGTGAAAAACAAAATAAAGTTAGACAAAGGCTATTAAAGATTAGAGCTAAAAAAGTTATTGTTGCAACTGGCTCTTTAGAAAGACCACTTGTTTTTAATAATAATGATAGACCTGGCATTATGCTTTCATCGGCTGTTAAAAAATATGCTGATTATTACGGTGTAGCAACTGGACAAAAAAATATATTCTTTACAAATAATGATACGGCATATGAAAGTGCTATTTCATTAAACAAGAAAGGGATCAAAGTTGAAGCAATTATTGATACGAGAGAAAAAGCAAATTCTGAATTTACTACTGAAGCTGAAAATTTAGGTATTAGAATTTATAGATCTAGCACAGTTGTTGATACAGATGGATATAAAAAAATAAACAAGATTACTATTATGGAGTTATCTAAAGATGGACAATCTTTTACTAGCTCAAAAAAGATTACATTAGATTGTGATTGTCTAGCTATAGCCGGAGGATGGACACCAGCTGTTCATTTATTTACTCAATCAGGTGGAAAATTAAAATTTAGAGATGAGGATCAGGTTTTTATACCTAACAAATATCCATCAGACCAAGTTAGTATTGGTTCATGCAATGGAGATTTTGAACTAGATGATATAATTAGAAATACTTCAAAAACTTTAAAAGATTTTTTAAATATTAAAGAAACTAACTATGATGATTTAGAAATCAACTGTCCTAAAGATAAAGAAATTAGAAATATTTGGTTACTACCTTCTGACAAAGTTATTGGAAAAACAAAACCATTTGTTGATTATCAAAATGATGCAACTGCTAAAGATATTAAGCTTGCTCTAAGAGAGGGTTTTAGATCAATTGAACATGTTAAACGTTATACAACAACTGGAATGGGCACAGACCAAGGTAAACTTGGTAATATGCATGCATTAGGAATTATTGCTGAAACCGCTGGAGTTAAGATGGGAGAGCTTGGCACAACGACATTTAGACCACCCTACACACCTTTAACTTTTGGAACTATTGTTGGAAGAAATGTTGGTGAATATTTTGATACATTTAGAAGGACTCCAATGAATGATTGGCATATTAATTGCAAAGCAGAATTTGAAAATGTTGGTCAATGGAAGAGAGCTTGGTATTACCCAAAAAATAATGAGACAATGTATGATGCGGTTCAAAGAGAAAGTAAAGCTGCAAGAGAAAGTGCTGGCATATTAGATGCTTCAACACTTGGTAAAATTGATATTCAAGGCACTGATGCTTCTGAGTTTTTAAATCGGGTTTATACAAATGCTTGGTCAAAACTTGCTGTAGGTAAATGTAGATATGGCTTAATGCTTAATGAAGATGGTATGGTTTATGATGATGGAGTAACAACCCGTCTTGATGAAAATCATTATATTATGACAACAACAACTGGTGGTGCTGCAAATGTTTTAGGAAAACTTGAGGACTACCTTCAAACAGAGTGGCCCAAGTTAGATGTTTATTTATCATCGGTTACTGATCACTATGCTACTGCTAGTATTTGTGGTCCAAATAGTAAAAAAATATTAAATAAAATAATTCCAGATTTAGATTTATCTGATGAAAATTTTCCTCATATGTCTTTTAAAAATGCAAAAATTGGTAACATTAAATGTAAAATTATGCGAATTAGTTTCACAGGTGAACATAGTTATGAGATTAATATTCAAGCAAACTTTGGAAAATCACTTTGGGAAAAAAGTATGGAAGCTGGTAAAGAATTTAACATCACTCCTTATGGTACAGAGACAATGCACTTATTAAGAGCTGAAAAAGGATTTATAATTGTTGGTCAAGATACAGACGCAACTATGACACCTATTGATTTACAGATGGATTGGATTGTAAGTAAAAAGAAATATGACTTTATTGGAAAAAGATCTCTTTATAGATCAGATACAATGCGTGAGGACCGTAAACAATTAGTAGGATTAGTTACAGATGATCCAAGTGAAGTTTTAGAAGAAGGTGCACAAATAGTTGCTGAAACCAATTTACAACCTGTTGAAATGCTAGGTCATGTTACATCTAGTTACTATAGTCCAAATTTAAATAAATCTATTGCACTGGCAGTTGTAAAAGGTGGAAAAAATATGATGGGTCAGAAATTATTTATTCCAACACAAAAAAAAAATATCAATGTAACTATTGTTGATCCTGTTTTTTTTGACAAAGAAAATGTGAGGTTAAATGCTTAATTATAATACATCTATAAAAGAAGATAAATCTTATGAAGGTTTAGAGATGAAAGAAATTAAACCTGTTATGAAATTGATCATAAGAGGTAAAACAAAAGATTTTATTACTACTATTGGAAAAAATTTAGATATGATTTTACCAACTGAAGCAAACACATCAACTTTAGGTGAAACTTTAACAGCTTTATGGTTAAGTCCAGATGAGTGGATGTTAGTTTCCAACAAAGTAGTAAGTGAAGATACCAATACTTACGAAGTGGAAGACAATCTAATTAACAATATTTCAAAATTTAACTTAGGTGCTGTAACTGATGTCAGTGATCAATTCGTAATGATCAATATAAAAGGTAGCAAGGTTTTTGATCTATTTGCAACAGGATCACCATTTAACTTTAATGAATTTAAGAATAGAAAAGGTTCAGTTGTCCAAACTATATTGTCTCATATTGATGTAATTATTCATCTTACGGAAATAAATGAGGTAAATTTACTTGTAAGAAGGTCTTTTTCTGAACATTTATACTCATGGATGAATGATAGTGCGTCAAGGTTATAAGCTTATATTTGTTAAAATTGTTGTTATATGAGGTATATGAAAAAAATACTTCTTGTGGTGCTATTAGCACTTTTACCTTTCTCTCTAAATGCAGAAACTAAACTTGATCAGATTTTATCTTCTGGTGAGTTAAAAGTTGGAACTACAGGAGACTGGGATCCAATGACAATGAAAGATCCAGCTACAAACAAGTACGTCGGTTTTGATATAGATGTCATGCAACAATTAGCAAAAGACATGGGTGTAAAAGTAACTTTTGTTCCTACTGAATGGAAAACTATTGTTTCAGGCATAACTGCAGGAAGGTATGATATTTCTACAAGTGTCACTAAAACTCCAAAAAGAGCCGAAGTTACTGGTTTCACAGATTCATACTACAAGTACGGAACTGTTCCATTGGTACTTAAAAAGAATTTAAAGAAATTCTCAACATGGAGCTCTTTGAATAATAAAGATGTAACTATTGCTACAACACTTGGGACATCTCAAGAGGAAAAAGCTAAAGAATTTTTTCCTAAATCTAAATTGCAATCAGTTGAATCTCCAGCAAGAGACTTTCAAGAAGTTCTAGCTGGTAGGGCAGATGGAAACATTACAAGCTCAACAGAAGCTAATAAATTAGTTATCAAGTACCCTCAATTAGCAATTGTACCTGATGGAGAAAAAAATCCTGCGTTTTTGGCAATGATGGTTGGCAAAAATGATAAAGTTTGGAATAATTATATTAACGATTGGATTAAAGATAAAAAATCCTCTGGTTTCTTTGATAAACTACTTGCAAAATATAATTTAAAAAGCTTATAAAAAATTAGATATTAATCTTTAATTCATTATAACTTTAAGAGTGAAAAATTTACTTTTTTTACTTTTAGCTTTATTGCTCACTTCTTGTAGTGGTCAAGAATTAGGGTGGTTTATTCTTTCACCAAATAATGTGGAAGGGTTAACAAATCTTAAATTTTTACTAAGTGGTTTAACTACAACTATATATATTTCAGTTATATCTATAATTTTATCAGCTATTATTGGATTTATTGTTGCAATTCCTTCTTTAGCTAAAAGTAAATTCTTAACATACATAAATATTGGATATGTAGAAATTGTAAGAGCTATACCGTTGCTTGTTTTAATTTTATGGATCTATTATGGACTACCTATAATGACTGGAATAAGTTTTAGTCCATTTGTTTCTGGTATAATTGCATTAGCAATAAGTGAAAGTGCTTTTCAAGCAGAAATTTTTAGAGCTGGTATAAACTCAATTAAAAAATCACAATGGGAAGCTGGTTCATCATTAGGTTTAAGTTTTTTTAAAAGATTAAGATTAGTAATTCTTCCACAAGCAATTAAAAATATCTTGCCTGCGTTAGGCAACCAATTTGTATATGTTTTAAAGATGTCTTCGCTAGTATCAATTATTGGAATTGGTGATTTAACACGAAAAGCTAATGAATTAGTTGTTTCAACTTATAGACCGTTAGAAATTTATACATTCTTAATCTTAGAATATTTAATTTTGATATTAATTGTTTCATTTTTTGTTAGAAAATTAGAGAAAAAACTTAAGCGAGATGGAAACAATTAATGAATAATTTAGATAATAAAAATTATGACGTTGATCTAGGTGATGGCGTTGTTATATTTAAAAACATCAATACTACACTAGGATTTGTTAGATACAATATAGCAGCTGAAGTTGAATACATCTTTGTTAATCCTTTGTTTAGACGTAAAGGGCTTGCAAAAAAACTATTAGAAATTGTTGAGGAAAAAACTAAAATCAAACCTACACCTCAAGACCCAGTCAGCTTTTTGGGTGAAAAACTCTTTAAAGTTAACAAAAAAGAAATTAATTAAAATCTGGACACCTACCTACAGAGTACCTCTATTATTGGTGCTTATATTTTATACAAATCAAGACATCTTCAAAAAATATCTTATTAGGATAAATAGTATTTATTTCATTAATACCTTTAATGATTTGAGCTTTACTTAGATCAACAAGACAAGAGATATATTTTTTTTTTAACATTTGAATATATTTATCTTTAGTTATAAAAACATTAAACTTAAATTTATCAATTTTATTATCTTTTAATATTTTACAGGCTGATTTAAGCATTCTAGAATCTCTTTCTAATCCCCTATTAAGTTTTTGTTTCATTATTTTAAAACATGGAATTTCATTATCTATTGTATTTAAGGAAAATATAATTAACACACCTTTTTTTTTTAACTTATTTTTACAAGCTTTTATTAATTTAGATCTTCTATCCTTATTAAAAAAATGAAGAGTTTGCTTAATCATTATTAAATCAAATTTATTGTTACTATCTTTAAAGAATTTAAATACATCTTCATTTCTGAAATCTATTCTTTTATCAACATCTTTATGAATTACAGGATCAATTCCAATTGGTTTATTGATTAGCTTAATTTTTTTAGATAAAGCACCAAAAATTTTACCCCTACCACAACCTATATCTAATATTTGTGAATTTTTATTAAGTTTTTTTTTCTTAAGTAAAAATACAATAAATGAATTAATGTAGGGTGATGATGATAACCAGGTATTTTTATCCCAATTTTTTAATGGCTTCATAATTATAATTTTAAATAATCTTACTAATTTATAAAGTATTTAGTTATAAAATTTTAATTATAATAAGAATCAAGCCAATATCCAAAATCAGCAGTATCAATCGATACGGAGGTATAATCTGAAATATCCATTTCTTTAGACCAGGTATAGCAGGCTATATCTGCACCTGATCTTGTTTTATGTATAAATGAAGTTCCGTTATAAAAACTTTTACCAGATTTATCCTGGTTATGTTTTACATTTTTTTTAATATTTTTTTCATGATCATCAAAAAAAACTTCAATATCTAATACGATTTCTTTATATTTTTCATTACATGCCTTGGAATCATTGTCAAAAAAAATCATTCCACTTATTGAATAGATAATATATTTAGGGTCATTTTTTTTAAAAACTAATGCCACTAAATCATAAATTTCATAGTTAGCATTATTCAATCCTGCATCGTAAAACTTTCCATCAGAACCTTCATAAGCATTTATTCTGATATTCTTATTAATCTCCTCCTCAGTAAAAAATTCCAGTGCACTGTCACCTAAGCTCATCCCTTCTATTTGAAAGTCTGTAATATCATTAGCTTTAGTTAAAGTGTTAAAACTAATTGTTAAGATAAAAATTAATAACAATCTTTTCATAATTAATACCTTCTCACCGAGTTTTATTCGTGTCAAGACTTAGTAACTTGACAAAAAGTTATAATGAAAATAAGTATAAAGTGATTTGTGAAAAGAACTCTCTATTAAAAGAGTCTTAGATTAATTACTTGTAAGCTTCATACCTTATAAAATAAGAATATTCTTTATTATCAAGCGTTATCCTTAATTGATCCCAATAAGGCTTGTCATTTGACCAATCATAACATTGTATAGAAATTTCATTACCTTCAGTATCTAAAAACAATATACTGGTAACTGAAGATTTACCTGATTTATCAGATGAATGTTTATGGGTTGATTTTTCAACTTCTTCAATATTACTGAATAAATCTTTAATTTTTAAGGCAATACTATCCATCTCTTCATAGCATTTATTGATATTTGTTTGATAAAAAATAATACCCTGGACACTTGCAATCTTATAATATTTTGTATTAGTTATAACGGCTAATTGAATACTGTCATATATTTTGCTATTTTTTAAAACTAAATCTGTAATTGGAATAAAGTTTTTAGTGTCATGCCATTCAAGTTTTTTTTGTTTTTCTAAAATTGATTTACTAAAAAAATCTAGAGCACTATCCCCGATGCTAATTCCTTCTATCTCAAAGTCCTTGAAATCATCGGCCTTGGTTAAATTTTGGAAACTAAACGTTAAGATAAGAATAAGTAATAATCTGTTCATATTAAACACTTTCTCACTATGTCTTATGTGTGTCAAGATTTCTAGTAAGTTGCAATTAGTTGAACAGGAAAAATTTTCAGGAAGTGACCGCGGGCTGAGACCTAATGTTGATTATTTGTAAGCCTTGTATGTTAGGAAGTCATAAAGTTTTTTTGTACTTAATGATACTATAAGTCTATCTTTTTTTCCCTTTTCCTCAAACTCTTTACTCATGTCATAACAAACAATTTCTACATAATCATTATTTTTAAAAAAAAATGTAAATCTTTTATATGTACTTTTGCCAGATTTATCAGTCGGATGTTTACCGCTATCATTTGTAGCGTCAATATCGATTGTGTCTTCAACGTTTTGTTTAATTATAGTCATTTCTTTATAGCAATCTGAAATTTTATCATAAAATATATGCCCTTCTACTCCTGCTATGACATAATTTTTATCTTTAGGGTTTACATGGGCTTGTATAAAATTATATGTGATAGCGTTTTTAGAATTTAGAAAATAGTATACAAAGTCATTCCCACCTGGATAATGATAAGTTTCAAGTGAATTATTTAATTCTTTTTTAGAGTAGTGAGCTAATAAACTGTCTCCAATACTAATTCCCTCAATTTCAAAATCCTTAATATCATCAGCCTTGGATAATGCTTGAAAGCTGATAAAAATAATAATTATGATAAATAGTTTTTTCATTTAACTTGGATTTGATTTTAATAACATTATATAAAAATCTCTTAATTCAATCATCTCTTTTGTTGGGTTAGGGTTGTATTCGTTAATTTCATCAAGAAGCCCTTCTGCCGTTGCATCGTGAAGTCCTTCTGAATTTAACCATTGAGAAGCACTAAGTAACCAATATTTTTTTGCCATTATAAGATCTTGTTCTAGCCCAGCTAGTCCTGAATAATAAAAAAAACCTATATTATAACTTGCTACAGTAAATCCAGCATCAGATGCTTTCTGGTTCCAGTATATTGCTTCATCATTATCTTGAGGAGCACCATGTTCACCAGTAAAATAAACCCAACCTACTGTTGTCATTGCATTAACTTGGCCCTGAGCTGCTGCAGCACTTAAATAATAGATCGCTTTATCTGTATCCTTTGGAATATCGTTTACACTCGAGCCACTTAAATATAAATGTCCTAAGTTATTTTGTGAGACTATATCTCCTTTATCGGCTTCTTCAGTGAGATAAGATAAGTAATCAGCTTTTAGTGATGTGGTAAAAAATAACAAAACAAATAATAAAAATACCCTAATCAAAACTGACATTTTTCATTTTTTAACTTAATAATGTCATTAAAATTAACATTCAAAGTTTCCAAGTGATATTTGCTAACTATTGGTTGCGTATTTCTATCACCTAATTCTATTACACTCAGATCATCTCTATTAGTAAAAGTTACATAGCAATTTATAGGGTCAGATCCATTAATCTTATTTGGATTTAAATTTAATGGGTCATCATAATAAAGCCTAGTTGTAACTTGTACTTTATTACCATTAATATCAGCTGGTAAATACTGAAAATGAATTACATTAGTTTTAACTTGTTTTTTTTCATTTAATTTTTTTTGTAAATCTAATTTATCTTTTTCAGCTTTCTTTTTTTCTATCTCAAGCTCTTCTTTCAATTTTTTATCATTTGTATTTGTTTTATTAATTTGTTCTTTCAATTTTGAAATTTCTAAATCTTTTTCATTAATTTTACTTTGTAATATATTTGAAGTAGTTGATGTATTGATCTCTTCTTCAGAGGGTAATCTTCTTTCATTTTTGATTAGTCTTTCTTCATTAATTAAAACTTTTTGTTCTATCTCACTTAAACTAACTAATCTGTGTGGTTTTTTATAAAGATAATAAGCCCAAGCCAATAAAACAGCTAAAATACCTATACCAACCATGATTAATGTTGCAGCTTTTGCATATCTCCAAGTGCTTGCTGATCTTTTTAATCTAGCTTGATCATCAATATATTTATTAACTGGTTCATAGTTATGAACATCGTATTGAATTTTTTCATCTGGCATTATTTTTTCTTATCGTATTCGGGAGCTTTGATTGGTCCTTTTTTTAATAATTCTTCATCATCAGTTGGCATAGGGACATAGACAACTTCTTTTCTTATAACTTCTTTTGGTACTTCGACTTTTTCGTAAACAATTTTTTCACCTACATTTTTTTCTACTATTTTTTCAACAATTTTTTCAACTATCACTTCTTTTTCTACAGTTTTAATATTTGGGTCTCTAAATCTTTTAATTTTTCCCCAAATATATTTATTAAATAAAACAAAGAATTTAGAAATTCTAATGGATAAACCTCTCCAATTAGCTGTTCTTTTATTTCTAATAATATGAAGTCTTGGATCAAGTAAAACTAAACTAGCAAAAGCAAGCATTGTTCCAGTCACAGATATAATAAAGCTTAAAACACCAAACCATAACCAGAATGCAGCTGTAATAGCACCCTGAGGTATGTCCGCGTAAACAGATTCTGATATATTTGTTTCGGCTTTTAAAGCTTTATTTTCAAATTCACTTATTTTTGCACTTAGATTTGTAATTTGTCTGTCAATAGCTTCATTATCTAAGCTGCTATTTTTATTGAAGAATGAGAAAAATTTATCAAACCATCCTTTTTCCGTAATTGCTTTAATTTTTTGTTTTTCTAATTTAAATATTTGCTCATTAATTTTATTAATCTCATCATTATAATCAATTATGAAATAACCCTTTAACCAAGTTGCTACTCTATAAACTTGACTATCAGGAGCTAGGTCGTCAATACCAGTACCCTCTTCATTTGATATTAATTCAATTTTTTTAGATTTAAGCTCTCTTAATTTTTTATCTTTAGCTTCATCATCTAGCGCAAAACCTTGTTTTCTATCCTCTAAAACATTTATTTGTGCAGAAATATTTTTTAAATCATTTTCTAAAGGTTTTAGTTTAGATTTAGTTTCTGTTTCAATTAGTTTTATTTGACCATCAGCATTTTGACCTTGCTTTTTGGTCATGATCTTTAGTTCATTTTCTTTAGATTTTTTATCAGCTCTATTTATAATTATAGTCTTCTTATTATTTTCTATTTGAGCAGTAATTTCGTTTTTGTTTGTCCCTTTTAAAAAACCAAGATTTTTAATTTGTGATGGAAGTTTAGAATTTATTTCTTCTAATCTTTTAATTGTTTCTGAGATTGATTCAATTTCTTCTTTTAGCTGATCTATCGATGATTGGTTTGAACTCTGATCAAGAATAGCCTGTTTCCTCGTAATACTATCTAAGGATATTTTGCCTATTTCTAAATTTATTTCATTTCTTTTTTCTCTAAGTTTATTAATATCTCCATCAAAAGCTTTAACTTCTGTATTTTCGTTTAGCTGCTCTATCTGAGTTGAGATACTGTGATATTTAACAATCTTCTTATCAATCACTTTAGTTCGTTCACGATTAATTCTCTCAAAGCCAGTAACAATAGTCTCAAAAGTTGAAACATTAACCAGTATTAAGCCAATCAAAAATATAATTTTCCAATAAATTCTTACAGAATAATAAACTGCTGTTGCTAATGGAATTTTTGTAAGCTCAACTATTGCAACGATAAAAAAAATCCCACCAAAAGTTAAATCAGCTAACATGAATGATCGGCCAGCCAAATCGTCTAAATCTCTTGCACCTTGCGCCTGCATAACAACAATAATTGCAATACATACCCCAATCACTGCAACTAAAATTTCTACAGTCCAGGCCATTTTAAGTAAAAATTTACCTTTTGCTCCTGTTTGCGATTGAGGGAAGAATTTATTAAAAACTTTATCTAAATTAGGCATTGGACTTTTCTTTTTTAGATATTGATAATTTTATTTTATTAAAAGTTTTAACAAAGAATTCTAAAATTTTTTCAGAAATACTTTTTTGGACATCAAATATTCTAGCTACTTCTCTAATATCATCATCTTCACTTTGTGAATATACATTATCACTATGAGCTAATCTATATAGTACTGCTATAATAAATTCTAAAAATTCAGGATGTTCATTTTTTAATAAACTTTTTAAATTTTGTGCATCGTGTGTAATTGGATTTATGTCTTTATTGGCTTCAGCCATTATATTTCTAAGAATATTTCTTTGCTGTGCTTCATGAGGAATAATTTTTAAGATCTCTGCCTCTTCTTGTGTACTAAAATGTCCATCAGCTTTACAAAGTTTTACAGAGAGTGTTAAAACACCAATTATACAAATAGTCTGTTTACTTTCGTGTCTATATTTTTCCCACATATCAATCTCTCTATCCTCAGATCTAATCATATGTAGTTTATTATTGATAGGCATATAATCTATTGATAGTCGTAGTTTTTAGAGTACATGCAATTCTGATAAACAGCGTGATACTGAGTTAAATCATTTAAAACTATATTAACTTCTTCCATGGTACACATTAAAGGGTTTTTACATATGTATCCTGGATGTTTTGATCTAGCCAGAGACTTACAAAAACCACTATCAAAACTTAAATTGGAATTATCTCCATTTCTATTTGAATATGTGCCCGTGGCACAAGATGCTAATAAAGAAAGTAATATTAAATAGATAAACTTCTTCATTAATTTACCCTCCTACTAAAAGTTATATAAATTAAGATTATAAAAATTATGATTAATGAAATTGTTACTGCATTTTCAGAAATAAAATCTCTAACTTCTTGAAATCTAATTGTTTTTAAAGGGTTAAGTATCAGATACCCAATATTATCAATTGATCTTGCCATAGCTTCAAGCATACTAATAAAAGCAACCGACAATCCTTTAAACATTAAAGGTAGTTTCATTAAAGCTGTTAAAATAATTTTACCCATATCTATTGTGTTAAGTAAATAATTAAGAATATAAGCTCAGATATAATTAAAGCTTCAATCATTTAATTAAAGTGCTCCTTCTTTTTTTGTAAATTGATGAATTAATTTTCTATTTCTAATATTTTGAGTTTCTTGAACATAAACTCCACCTAATTTTAGAAACTGAGAATTGGTAGTTAAGTAATAATAACCACTATCTGCTTTAAGAGCTGTATTCATTAGTGATAATGAAAAAATCATTATACCAAACTTACTATAAGCAACTGTTAGTCT
The DNA here is from genome assembly GCF_047729545.1 of Candidatus Pelagibacter sp. Uisw_092. Taxonomy (GTDB): domain Bacteria; phylum Pseudomonadota; class Alphaproteobacteria; order Pelagibacterales; family Pelagibacteraceae; genus Pelagibacter. The sequence goes on from NZ_CP159824.1 coordinate 643,661, forward strand.
TGAAATTGAAGCAAAAACTTTTTTCATAATTCCTCTTTCCTCTCCTCTTAAGTTAAGAGGAGAGTAGTCAAAATTAGCTGCCCTCCTTGCCAACATTTAATAATGCTGAACCAATTAGACCAAATATAATTGGTGAAAATCTAGATACTGGTCCCATAAATCCAGTTAAGTTTGTTCCTGCAAATGACATTGCAAAATCAATTACTGCAAAGGCAATTAATAAACCTCCTACAATGTTAATAAACGATGTACCGTCTGTCTCTTTTCTTACTGTCTTCATTGTTTTCTCCTTTGGTTGTTTGTTTTTCATAAAATATATTTAGCAATGATTGCTTAAAAATACTTGTCCACAAACTAAGAGAAAATTGGATATATGATAAAAATTGAATATTATTTAGTCCAAAAATAAATAAGATTTTGGATTAGATTAAATGTTATAAAATTATTATATTTTTAATATGAGAAATCTAAGTGCTAAAATCTTTATAGTTTTAATTCTTTTGCAAGGATGTGACTCCGCTAGTGTACCAGTTAAAAAATCGAAGACCAATATTTGTCACAAAGAAGGCTCAAGATATTACGATATAACCAAGCATTTTAAGGCTTACCAAACAATCAAAGATTGCATTGAAAGTGGTGGTAGATTACCCAAAAGACAATAAATCTTGCAAGACATCATGAGTTAAAAAATGTAGGGTTTATCATGATTAAAATAATAAAATCATTATTAATCGTACTATTTTTAGCCTCTTTCTCATTACAGGCTCATTCAGAAACATCTTGGATTACTAAAAAAGATAAAACTAAAAAAACATTAGTTAAAAAAACTGAAACTAAATCTAAAAAAAATGAATGGATAAAGAAGAAGAAGAAAGAAAAAGAAAAAAAAGTAATTGAGAAAGTTAAAGAAAAGATAAAAGAATCTAAATCTTGGATAACTAAAAAAAGTAAAAAAGAAAAAAAAATAATTAAAAAAGAACTTAAAAAATATTACGATATAAATAGTTTACCAAAAGCTGATTTATATTTCGCTGCAAAGATTTTTCCAAAAGATGAAAATGAAGAATCCCTATATTTGTATGGATATGTAAATTCAGAAAATTCATCTGCAACGTTTGAATATCAAAATAATAAATATCATAGCAAAAGTAATGGTGTAGCTTACTTTGAAGACAAGAAAACTTCTTGTGAAGTTAATTCTCGAGCAGGAGTACTCTTTGATTCAATGAAGGGTGATGTTGTTTTAAACTGTAGTAACAATTTAACTATAACTGGTGACTTTAAGCAAGATGGTGAGAGTGGAAAAGGTTCGGGAGGAACTACTAAAAAAAATGAGGTAATCTTTGAATTTTATTTATCCAAGAATGATGCAATAGCTAAATTAGATCTTTATAAAAAAGATACCAAAACTCTTATAACAAGAAGTCTTCCTGCACCAAGAAACAATAAAAATATTAAACTAGAGCCAAACGGTAAATACTACGCATTATTAATTGGAAACTCTGAATATACTAATTGGGAAAACCTTGTATCACCAAAAAATGATATAAGGGAGATAAAAAAAGTTTTAGATAAAAGTTACAAATTTGAAAAAATTCTTACTGTTAATAATGGAACCAAAAAAGAAATCTTTAAAGCTTTTAGAGATCTCTCTAAATTAACAACTGAAAATGACTATGTTTTAATTTATTATTCTGGCCATGGAATGGAGAAAGCAGAGCAAGCTTATTGGATCCCTAAAGATGGAAGTAAAGAATGGGGAAATGGTGACTGGATAAATATTAATGAACTAAATATATTTCTTACTGAAATTAAGGCTCATCACTTATCTTTGATGGTTGACTCTTGTTATGTGGGTGGAAAATTTAAAGGTACAAATATACTTGATCTAACAAATGAGGAAGATCGTACTCTTTATGGTAAGAATTTAGAGGATGGATTAAATTTGAGAGCACGATCTGTTTTGTCATCTGGTAGTAAAGGACGTGTAAGTGATACAGTAGGAAAAACAAAACATTCTTTATTTGCTTTAGCTTTCTTAAATGTTTTAAAAATTTCTGACCAAAACTCTGTACCATTAAACATGCTAAATGTTGCTATACGAGTTAGGAGTGCTTATGCGGGAAACTATACTCAGAAACCAATTTACTACCATCCAGACACCTGGCAAGATGGTGGTGGAGATTTTATTTTTATACCAAAGAAAAACCTTAAGTGATAAAAAAAATTATACTCATTATAATATTATCTACTGTGGGTAGCTATTTATCAGCTGAAACAGTTGCTTATAAGCTAAAAGGTGACTTAAAATCTAGTGGATTAGAAAGTATAGAGGTGGCCTCTACTCCATTAGTTGATGATAAAGTTATTACAAAATCTAAAGAACAAATTATCACTATTATTTCTTATGCTGAAAGCCAATCTAAAATTATAACTAAAAAAAATAGAAGTAGAAAACCTAGACCAAAGTTTAAAGGTGGTCCTGAAGAAATTTTTGAAAAATTTGCTAATAGTGTTGTTTATATAGAAAATAAAAAAGATCAGGGCTCAGGATCTGGTTTTGTAATCAATCACATGGGATTAAAAATAATTACAAATTGGCATGTTGTTGAAACTGCAAAGAATGTAACTATTTGTCTAAAAACTGAAGATCTAAACAAATATTGTGATACCGATTTCTACACTGGTAAAGTTGTAAAGAGGAATAAACAAAAAGATCTTGCGATGATAGAAGTTAAAGGTTTGCCTGCCTCACTTAAACCTGTTGTGTATGGAACTTATAAAGGTGTAAAAATTGGTCAAACTGCATTTGCTATAGGCCATCCTGACGGATTAGTTTGGACTTTTACAAATGGAATGATTAGTCAAAAAAGACCCGATCACAGATGGAGCTATAAATCTTCAAGACATTTTGCAAACACGATACAAATCCAAGTACCTATAAACCCTGGTAATTCAGGTGGACCCTTGTTTGATAAAAATAGTAAATTAATTGGTGTAAATACTTTTACATCAGAAGGTGAAAATTTAAATTTTGCAATAGCAGTTGATGATTTAATTGAATTTATCAATGAAGTGAAGCAAGAAGATATTGAGTCTAAGTATATTCAAAAAAAGAAAAAAGGTAATACCTGGATACAAAAAAAATCTGATACTAAAAAAAATAGTGGTATATCAAAAAAATATCCAAATGCTAAAGAGGCAGATTTAAATAAAAATGGCGTTACGGACGCCTGGCTTCTTGATGAAAATAATGATGGCATTAATGAAAAAGTTTTAATGGATTTTAATGAAGACGGTATCATAGAGGGTGTAGCATTAGACGAGAATGAAAATAATAATTACGAAATGATAGTGTTTGATGATGACCTAGATGGTAACCCAGATAGAATTGAATATGATGAAGATGACGATGGCACTATGGATGTTGTGGGATATGACTATAACCAAGATGGAGAATGGGATAAGTTTGAAGAACTAAGCTAAGTTAAAACTTAGTATCGATAGTCATTTTAATCTTCATAATTTTATTTTCTAAATCAGTAATTGCTTCATTAATTTCTTTTTTTTCAAGAATACTAATTTCTACACCTTTATCACTTTTAGGATCTTGAGCATGATGAATTAGCTCTGTTAATTTTCCATGGAGTATTGTGGATCGAACTAAAATTTGACTAATATCTTTAGATTCAGGTGTATCTATTTCATCAAACTCTTTGGCCATCATGTATTCATGGGCAGTTAGTAATGGTGGTGCTTTTCCTTTTAGGACACACGCTTTATCAAGTTTAAAAGAATCGTTATGATCTATTTCTTGAGGTAAATCTGGATTACTACATTTTCTCACATAAGAAGAGCCTTTTCCAATAGCAGCTTGTATCTCCTCTTCACTTAATATTTTTATTACATCCATCAAACCATTTTCAATGGATGCTGTTTTTCTGATTTTTGCCATTATTTTTAAAATATACTAATTTATTAAAATAACTTAAGCTACATTTAATTATGAGAGCTATTAGACATTTAATGTTAACCATTATATCGATGATACTATCATTGAATATCTCATATGCTGATATCACCGATGTTACTGATGGATTTAATAACTCGATATTGGAAAAAGACAGTTTTGATTTTCCATATTTAGAAACTAGAAATGATATTGGTGTTTTTTATGATTTTACCTTTAACCAAGATCAAAAAAAAATCATGATCAAAAGAAATAATAATGGCTATCCAGTGGTTAGATTTTCTCTTTTTGATAAAAAAAATATAATACCAGGAGATGTGGTAATTAGTTATAATAATATTAACCTATCAAAGGTAGATGATGAAAAAATTATAATTTTACATAAAAGAAATAATGTTGCTAATCTCAAGATACTAAATAAAACAAAAACTATTAAAGCCAACTCTTATCAATATAAATTAAACGATATCAAATTAGCAAATTTTTATTTAAATTTTATCAATACAATTGATACTACGAAAGGAGTTTTGGAAATTTCATTTCGCTCAACATTTACAAATAAAAAACCTGAATTGGAAAAGTATGCTAAGGGAATTCTTGATGATGAAATTTATTATATAAATGATGATTTGTATAATGCAATTTATTTACCAATTGATAATGTTGTTTACAATGAATACAAATATGATGTTGATATTAGACAGTCGAGTAGACCTGAGTTTTCTTTTGACAACGGAACCTTAAGAACTTTTAAAGCGGAATCTGGTATTGCTCAATTTAGACAAAAATTTGATTTTAATAAATTTCCTTTTGATACACAAAAGCTGAAGATTGAAATTTTAAGTGGTGCATTTAGCACATCTGATCCATCTATAAATTGGCCCAAAGGTACTGCCTCTGTAACATTTGTTACGCCTGATAAGGGGGCTTTTTTAGGTTTATATAATTACCAAAAAAAAAATATTTTAAAAGAGATGGGTTGGACAATCGTATCCACCAATATAGTTAGTAAGGAAATTATTGAAGAAGATTTTTATGATGCTTATTTAGATAAAATTCACACTAGCAGTGAAAATTCTATTAATCTAATAATAGAGATAAAAAGAAACTCTGCACATTATTTATTCAAAATCATCATCCCAGTTTTTTTAATTTTATGTGTTGCATGGTCAGTGTTATGGATCCCAACTTACAAACTTGATGCAAGATTAACAACTTCAATTGTGGCTCTCTTATCTCTAATAGCTTATAACTTTGTTTTTGAGGGAGATATTCCTAAATTGGATTATTTAACTGACTTAGATAAATATATTTTACTGTCTTATATTTTTTGCTGCATTCCAACGTTCATAAGTATTGGTTTTAGCAGATTTATTCAAAGAACAGCAAAGATGCAAAGAAGGGTTACCAAAGTTAATGCTCATATTCGAAAATGGGGTGGTGTAATTTATTTACTAATAACTTTTCAAATATTTTATTCTGTTAACTAAATTTTAATCTTTTTTTATTTTTTTCCAGGCGTTGCTAAAAGATATATAAAAAATATTAAACCTATTATTGGGATAAATATGAGTAATGCAAGTAATCGACTTTTACCAATATCATTTAACCTTCTACAAACATTTGCAATATTTATTATGGAAAGGACTATTATAAGAATAGGAATAAATTGACTAATTGTATTACCAGCTATAATCATGAAAAATCCAATAACAAACACCCACATTCCTAACCAAGTACAGAAATAATCCAACCTTCCTGCTGTGTCAGAAAAAGAAAATATATTTGTAAGTCTATATTTAATACAATTAATCATAAGTTAACCGCGCCTTTATCTAATTCACTTAGTACACCTTTTATATGCGCTGGAGTCAACTCTAGTACTTTAGCAGTATACATTAGCAATTCTGACTCTCTGTCATCTAAATGACCGTCTGATCCAGTAACATAATACAGCTTTAATGATAAGCTCTCTATGTTCAGCATTAAGATAAGGTCTTATATCTTTAAGATATTCATCTACAGTCAGATCATCTTTTTTAAGTTTTACAATTGTCTTATCTATTTTTACTTTTGATAATTTCTTATTGTTTGTGAGTTTATTAAAAATATCAGATACAGTTTTGACTTAATTAACCAATACTACATCTAATCATTTTTCTTACAGGTAGAAATAAAAAATAAAATCAGTTTAACTTCACAACATTTCCTCTAATTAATTTACTAATTTTTACCAAATTCTACGGCGTCTTTGTTGTTAAAAATATAATAAAAAGAATAATTTGCATTAATTATATTTTTTTTATTATCAAAACTATACCCACATAAACTATAATAAATTCATTAATTTTATCATTTAAAAAAACATTTATGGAATTAGCTGGATTTTGTCTTTCATCCTTGTAGTGAAACCAATTAAAATCATCAAAAATAATAAAGCCATTTTTTTTAATATGTTTAAATGAAGCTTCAGCGTCAGCTAAAACGTCTTTAAATTCATGAGAGCCATCTATAAAAATTAGATCATACTTTTGAGGATTTTTCGATTTAAAAAATTCAAAAGAAGTACACTTATGCATCTTAATATCTTGATTAAAAGCTTCAATATTTTTATTAAAATTTTTTTCAACTAGGTTAAAATCTATTTTTTTATGAAGTGGTTCGTTGGAACCCTCCCATGTATCTACACAAGTAAGACACATTTTTTTAATAGAGGCTTTATTTTTAAAATAATTAAGAAAAAATAAAGAGCTACGACCTTCAAAGCTACCAATCTCTAATAAATTTATTTGAGATGGAAATTGATGTTTATTTAAAAAGTGGAAAAAAACTGGAATTTTCCCTGAAAACCAATCTGGAAAATCAAAGTTTGAGAATTCATATATTTTTTTTATAGAATCACTATTTGAATCAAATGTTTTAAAATAATTAATAAAAAATTTACGAATTAAAACTAAACTAGTTCTAATTTTTATTAGTTTATAAACTTGAATAATAAAGTCTTTAAAATTTCTTAGTAAAAGTTTTAACTTATGTAAAAAAATCAGATCTTTTGTTTTCCAAAAATAAAGCATATAAACTATTTTATACCCTAAATATAAATAATTAAATTATTTTTTATCTCTTTTAAATTATTGTTAAAGAAGTGGCTTAATTACTGAACATCTTTTTTTCCTATAATCCCATGGGTAATCAAAATTCATAGACCACATACCTGCTTTGTTTATTTTGGCATAATCTTCATCTACAATAAATTTTTTAGAATACTTTCTATAAGCAAAAGCATAACCACTTCTTACTAAATAGCTTGATAAGCTTTCTTCATTAACAAAGCATTCTGCTAGAGTTCTTTTGTATTGGTCTTTTCCCTCACTAATACACACAACTTTATTATTGGCAATTTTTTCAGTAAGAATTTCCTTTGCTTTAATACCACAAGGATCTTTGACTCCATTATTTATACAAGTTTGTTTTATCTCTGGTGTATCTATTCCTGTAAATCTAATCTTTTCACCATTTATATGAATTGTATCGCCATCAACAATTTTGATTGTTTGAGATTTAACCTGGTTAATAGTTAAAATAAATATTAGTGCTGAGACACTAATAAGAAAAATGGCTTTTTTTTTGTTTAAAAGCATTATTTAAAAAGTATCCAATAAAGATGATTACTGCAATACCCATAAACCAATTAGTTGCCATGATGGTGTAAAAAATATCTGCGTAATCACCACCTCTAATATTAATTACATACCATAATGATAAGAAAGGAAATGCAGTTAATCTTAGAACGCTTAAGTAAAGACTGTAAACTGGCTTTTTAAGTGCCTGAAAAACTGCTGTTGTAATAAAAAACACAGGATAAATAGGAGCTATTAATGCAGCAACTTTTAAATATATAACTCCATGGTATATGGCTTCTGCATTATCTGTAAATTGAGATACAAAAAATTCTGCACCAATGAATAAAATGATACCTGCTACAGCCATAAATGATGATCCAAAAAATAATGCTTTAGTATAAAGCTCCCTTATACGATTATAATTTTTAGCACCAAAGTTTTGTCCACCAATAGAAAGTACAGCTGTATTTAAACCAATTACTGGAAGTAAAAAAACTTGCTCAACTCTTAAAGCTGCACCATAACCTGCTGTTGCAAGGTCGCCGAATTGTCCAATAAAATATAAAATATTAAAAATACCTACACCAATAAACAACATACTAATCATTATTGGCATTGCTTGAGAGAACAATTCTTTAAGAAGAATAAATTTAGGAATAAAGCATTTAATAGATAGATACTTTCTTAATTTACATGAGTTAATTTTGTAAGCTAAATAAATTGTACCAATGGATTGGGCGATAACAGTTGCTATTGCAAGGCCACCTATACCATAAGCTGGAACAATTCCGTATCCCCAAATGAATAATGGATTTAGAAAGATATTTAAAAAGAAACTAAAGATAAGAACATTTCTATAACTCTTAGTATCACCCTGTGCATTCAAAGCTCCATTTAAAGAGATTTGGATCATAACTATAAAGGTTCCGTAAAAAATTATATCTAAATATTCTCTAGTTAAAGCAATACCAGCAGCATCAGATCCCATAACACTTAAGAGAAAATCAGAAGCATTTAATCCAAATGAAGTTACGACAACTGACGTGACCAATGCAAAAATTACTGATTGAGCAATAAATAGTGATGCTTTATTAATTTTTTTAGCACCTAATAAATTACCAATACAAGAGTTCGTTGCAGCACCAATACCAACACCAACAGCAATGATGACAAAGTATATTGGGAACGATTTGGCTATTGCACTTATAGCTTCTGCAGAAATTCTACCTGCAAACCATGTATCTACTAAATTATAGAATGTTTGAAACAAAGAACCAACACTCGCTGGAATAGTTACTTTTTTAAGTAGTGACCAAATTGGATCTTTGGTTAAATTTATGGCTTTAGACAATTGTTTTTCCTATTTAAATTCTTTTTGAAATATATGCTTTGAACCACTCTTTTTAGCAAGGTTTATTTGCTTTTGTCTCATTCGAAATCTCTCTTTTTGAGTTTGAGTTAAATTATCATAACAGTTTACGCATGAAACACCCTCCTCATATTTTTTAGACTGTTTATCTTTTGGTGAAACAGGTTTTCTACATCCACTACAGATTGAGTATGTGCCAGTTACCAATCCATGTTTAACACTGATTCTGTTGTCAAAAACAAAGCATTCGCCATTCCATAGACTTTCTTTTTTTTTAACATTTTTTAAATAATTTAAAATTCCACCTTTTAATTGATAAATATTTTTAAAGCCTTTTTTTTCTAAGAATACTGAAGCTTTCTCACATCTTATTCCACCAGTACAAAACATTGCGATTGGCTTTGTTTTTTTTAACTTATTTAGGTATTTTGGAAATTCTCTAAAATTATCAACATCAGGATTAATTGATCTTTTAAAAGTTCCTACATTATACTCAAATGGTTTTCTAGAATCTAAAACTAATGTTTCTTTATCATTAATCAACTTATTCCATTTTTTTGGGTCAACATGATTATCTTTTTTATTTTTTGATGATAAAGAAAGACCCATAGGGACTACTTCTTTTTTAATCTTAACTTTTGGTTTGTGAAATGGTTGAAATTTACTTTTTGAAATATTTTCACTATCAAACTTTTTAAAATTTAATATCTTTTTAATCTTCGTGATAGTTGACTTTAGATCAGTAGCTTTGCCTGAGATTGTTGCATTTACTCCTTCACTAGCTATAATTACTGTTCCTCTGATATTTTTTTTAACTAAAAAATCTTGTAGTAAAATCTTATTTTTTTTTAAAGAGGTAAGTTTTTTAAATTTGTAAAAACCAAAAACATCAAACATTATAACACTCTACAAACAGTCATTCCGTCACCTAAAGGGACAATGATTTGTTCCACTCTTTTATCGTTTGCAACATAAGTATTAAAATCTCTAATATTTATTGTATATTTATCTAAATTATCTTCATCAGCGACTTCACCATGCCATAAAACATTGTCTACAATAATCAATCCATCTTTATCTATTAGGTTTAAAGATCTTTCATAATATTCTTTATAATTCATTTTATCGGCATCAATAAAAATCATATCAAATTTACTATTCTTTAATTCATCCAAACTATCTAATGCAGGCTTAATAATTGTTTGAATTTTATTATCCAGATTAGCTTTTTTAAAAAAACTTGCTGCAATCTTGTTGGTCTCTTTGTCTTTATCTAATGCTATAAGTTTACCATCATCTGGTAATGCTAATGCTATGGATAGAGCACTTAACCCAGTAAAGGTTCCAATCTCAAGTACATTTTTAATGTTCGAAGTTTTTATAATTAAATGAAGAAAATGACATTGAGATGTTGCTACTTGCATTCTCTTTACATCACCAAGTGTATTATTATGATCAATTATTTCCTGCTGAATAGGATTTAACTTTAAACTAAAATTATCTATATATTTCTGAAGTTTTTCAGTAATTTCTAAGTTGCTACCCATGGCTTTTTAAGTCCTTTGTGTCTACCAATTTCACCACGAGGGCATTAATGAATTTCATGAGTATTTATGCTAATATTTATAATTGAACAAGAGTAATAAGTAAAATTTTTTTAATTTATCTCTCCATGCTCCAGTCTTGCTCCAGTTGTCCCATATTATCCTATAATAAATTACTGATATTCACTAAAGAATGCTTTTCGATTATTTGCTTCTGCAATGATTCTTTTAATCTTAGCAACAGTCATATGACACTCTAAATAAACTGTTGCATCTGTAATTAATTTACCTAAATCTTTATTTGATAATTCTAGATAATTTGGACTTGAAAATTTTAAGTTATTTGAGTTAGCAAACGTCTTTAACGTTGATGATTTAATTCCAAAGTGAACACCTTGAACTCCCTCCTGCACCCATGTAGCTACCGCAATTCCTACTATGTTACCTTTTTGATTCATTATAGGTCCACCACTATTACCTTGATTTATTGATGCATCTGTTTGAAAGTTAGAGTAGTTGTCCCCTGCACCTGCAAGAGCTGTAACTACACCTTTGTGTGTTTTGATTGCGGAGCTAACTCTTTTTCCTAATGGATAACCAGCTACAACTACATCCTCTAATAACGATACGTCATCATTTGATACAGGAAAAATACTCTCTGGTTTAATGTTTGCTTTAAGTATTGCTATGTCATTCATTTTATCAACAGCTAAAGTCTTTGCGTCTACTTCATTTCCATTAAAGGTAACTTTCATAGTGTTGCAACTATCAACAACATGATTGTTAGTTATTATGTGACCTTGTTTTGATACGATAAAACCTGTTCCAGATGATGCAGCAACAACCTTATTGTCATCTGGTAATTGTTTTGGTTTTTTCTTTTTAGGTTTTTCAGCTATTTTTTCTTCTTTCTTTTTAAGCTTTTCAGTTATCAGAGTTTCTGGAACTTTTTTAAATTTTTCTGCTCTCCAACCATCAAGATTATAAAGGAAATAATCCTTACTATTAATGGTCGCAATTTCATTATTATTAATGTCCTCTTTTAATATTTTTAAAGCATCTTCAAGATTATTTGCACATATAAATCTTATTCTATGATATTTATATGAGCTTGTTATTATATCAAATTCTCCTTTTCCTTTAATAGCAAAAAAACCATCTTGCTCACCATCTTCAAGATTATATCCTCTAAAAAGATATGTCTTTTTAGAATAAATATTGCAATGCTCTTTGGAAATACTTGATGCTTTATCTAAATTTTTTTCTCTTTCTTTAGAAGATCTTCCCCAAAAATGGCTAAACATACCATTTGAAGACTCGATAACTATCATGTTATCATTTTTAAAATGTATTCCCAATTTCGCTTTTGCATAAGCATTCCCACTCAACAATAAACCGACAATTATGATCCCTAAAAGTTTTTTCATTAATAAAAGCATATAATATTATCTCTCTATGCTCCAGTCTTGCTCCAGTTTGAGCAAATTAATTAAGTCTTATATTATGATATTAATTGAACACTAAATTAAAGTTATATGATTTTATAGGATGTTTGGACTACCTTGGACTACTATAGACTGACTCACTTGTGAATCCCTCGGCTTTTAAGTCCTTTGTGTCTACCAATTTATATAATATTAAAGTTTTTTCTTTAATATTTCGTTTATTAATTGTGGGTTGGCTTTGCCACTTGAAGCTTTCATTGCTTGACCTACAAAGAAACCAAAAAGTTTTTCTTTACCATTCTTATATTCAATAGCTTTTTCTCTATTATCATTGATAATTTTATCAATTAAAGCCTCTAATGCTTTAGGGTCACTTTCTTGTTTTAAACCTTTTTCTTCAACAATTATTTGAGGATCTATGTCTCCATCCATCATTAATTCAAATATTGTTTTAGCTATTTTTCCAGAAATTGTTCCATTCTTAATTAGATTAATTAACTTTGCCAAATTTTTTGCACTTATTGGACTTTGTGTGATTTCTAAATTTTTATTGTTTAAAACAGCAAATAATTCACCTGTAATCCAATTAACTGCTAACTTCATATCTTTGTTTTTGCCCATTTTAGCAACAACTTCCTCAAAATATTTAGCTGTTTCAATATCTGATACTAAAATTGTTGCTTCATAGGGAGATACTTTAAATTCATCAATAAATCTTTTTTTCTTATCGTCGGGTAATTCTGGAATATCTGCTTTTAATTGTTCAATAAATTCATCAGTAACTTCTAATGGTAATAAATCTGGATCTGGAAAATATCTATAATCATGAGCATCTTCTTTAGATCTCATAGATCTTGTTTCATTTTTTTTAGTATCAAATAATCTTGTTTCTTGATCAATTGTTTTACCTTCTTCAATTAAGTCAACTTGTCTATTGGCCTCATAATCAATAGCCATTTGCATAAATTTAATTGAGTTAACATTTTTAATCTCACAACGGGTTCCAAGTTCATCAGAACCTTTAATTCTAACAGAAATATTAACATCAGCTCTTAAAGAACCTTCCTGCATATTTCCATCACAAGTACCAAGGTATCTCATAATAGATCTTAATTTTTTAACATAAGCACTAACTTCATCTGGAGTTCTCATATCTGGTTTACTAACAATTTCCATTAAAGCTACACCAGATCTATTTAAATCAACTAATGTATTTTGTGGGTCCATATCATGAATACTCTTTCCAGCATCTTGTTCTAAGTGCAATCTTTCAATACCAACTTCCTTTTGGCCATATGCCATATCAAGAATAACAATGCCCTCTCCTACTATTGGATATTTAAATTGTGAGATCTGATAACCTTGTGGAAGGTCTGCATAAAAATAATTTTTTCTATCAAAAACTGATCTTTTATTAATTTGAGCTCTTAAACCTATGCCCGTTTTAATCGCTTGTTTTACACAGTACTCATTTATAACTGGAAGCATTCCTGGAAATGCAGCATCAACTAAACTTACTTGCGTATTAGGTTCGGCACCAAAAGTTGTTGATGAAGATGAGAATAATTTTGAATTTGATGTAACTTGCGCATGAACTTCAAGACCGATTACCACTTCGTAAACATTATCTCGTCTTTCAATTAAATATTCTGAATTATCTTTAGTCATCTATTTAATCCACCAGTCAGTAATCTTATTTTTAAATTGAATTTTTTCTTCCATAGCATAAGCAATGTTTAAGATACTCTGCTCATCAAAAGCTTTGCCTATAATTTGTAGTCCTAAAGGATAGCCGTTAGCATCCACACCTGCTGGAATTGAAATTGCCGGTAATCCAGCCAAATTAACTGGAACTGTAAATATATCATTTAAATACATTGAAACTGGGTCATTAGTTTTTTCACCAATTTTAAAAGCAGCACTTGGTGTCGATGGAGTTAAAATTGCATCAACTTTTTTGTAAGCTTCATCAAAATCATTTTTAATTAATTTTCTAACTTTTTGTGCCTTTAGATAATAAGCATCATAATAACCGGAGGATAAAACATATGTTCCTATCATTATTCTTCTTTGAACTTCGCTACCAAAACCTTCGGATCTTGTTTTTTCGTACATATCAATAAGGTTTTCACCTTTAGATCTAAAACCATACTTAACACCATCATATCTAGCTAAGTTTGAAGAAGCTTCAGCTGGGGCTACTATATAATAAGTAGGTAAAGCATAATTTGTATGAGGCAATGAAATTTCAACAATTTCAGCACCACAATCTTTTACATACTCAATACCCTTAGTCCATAAATCTTCTATCTCTTTTGGCATTCCATCAACTCTATATTCTTTCGGAATTCCTATTTTCTTACCTTTAATATTATTTGTTAGTTCTTTGCTGTATTCATTTCTTTTAAAATCAATTGATGTTGAATCTTTTTCATCATAAGTGCTAATTATTTCCTGAAGTAATGCACAATCTTTTACATCTTTAGACATTGGTCCTGCTTGATCTAATGAAGAAGCAAAAGCAACTATTCCGTATCTTGAGCAACTTCCATAAGTTGGCTTTAATCCAACAGTACCTGTAAATGAAGCGGGTTGTCTAATCGAGCCACCAGTATCAGTTCCAATTGTAATAGGTGTTAAATTAGCTGCTAGAGCTGATGCAGAGCCTCCTGAAGATCCACCTGGTACTAAACCTTTATCTATTGGACTTTGTACATTTCCAAAAAAACTAGTTTCATTAGATGAGCCCATTGCAAATTCATCACAATTTAACTTACCTAGTAATATTGCACCTTCATTCCAAATATTTTGAGTAACAGTAGACTCGTATGGTGGAATGAAAGTATTTAAAATTTTACTACCTGCTGTAGTTTTTACATCTTTGGTACAAAATAAATCTTTAACTGCCATTGGAACACCTGGAAGCTTTAAATCAAAATTAGGTTTTTGATCAAAACTTTTAGCTTTCAAAAGTGCATTAGAAAAATCTTCTGTTATGTAAGCATTTAAATCTCTAGACTTTTCTCCTCTATCAATAAAAGCTTTGGTAGTTTCTTCAGAAGAAATTTTTTTATCTTTAATATTTTTAACTAATTCAGTTAATGTGAGTGATGTAATATTTGACATTATTCAACAACCCTTGGTACAACAAAAAAATCTTCATTTTCTTCTGGTGAGTTTTTTAATATTTGATCTCTTATATTTTCACTTTTAACCTCATCAGCTCTTAATTTTAATGTAGTTTCTGCAACAGAGGTTAAAGGTTCAACATTGTCAGTATTAAGTTCATTCAATTTTTCAATGAAATCAAATATAGAGTTAAGATCACCAGCTAATTTATTAGCTTTTGCATCATCAACTGAGATTCTTGATAATTTAGAAATATGCTTTATTGTTTTAAGATCAATTGTCATGTGGTAATTAAATATGTCGGCAAACTATCACTTAAGTATAAAATATACAATATGATCACAATTGAAGATTTTAAAATAAAACACTCAAATAAGGTAAGATTTATTGGTTTAGATTTAGGATCTAAAAGAATTGGCGTCTCAATTTGTGATGAAAGACAATCCATAGCTACACCCTTTAAAACAATAAACAAAACCAACACAAACGAACTAATTGATGAACTTAAGATAATAATTAAAGATAATAATATTGGTGGAATAATTGTAGGGAACCCAGTTAATATGGATGGCAGTCTAGGAAGATCTGCTCAATCAGTTAATGACGTTGCATCAAATATATCAAAGTCTATAGACCTGCCTGTAATATTGTGGGATGAGAGACTTTCAACAGTTGGTGCATTTAATCTATCAAGTTTATTAGACGTTAATGTTTCAAAAAGAGTAAAAACAATAGATCAAAACGCTGCAGCCTTTATTTTACAAGGGGCAATAGACTTTTTAAATAATTAATACTTGCCATAGTGATAGTTAATAGTTATAGAGTTAATTTTAATGGCAACCAAAATATATAAAGCTATTAAAATTTCTCAAAAACACCTTCTAGGTATTCAAGATCTATCAATTAATGATGTTAATTTCATTTTAGAAGAAGCTAAAAGTTTCATTAAATTAAATCAAAGTAAAAACAAAAAATTAAATGTATTAAGTGGTAAAACTCAAATTAATTTGTTTTTTGAACCCTCTACTAGAACACAAAGTTCATTTGAATTAGCTGGAAAAAGATTAGGTGCAGATGTTATGTCTATGAATATGTCTAACTCAGCAATTAAGAAAGGTGAAACACTAATAGATACCGCAATGACTTTAAATGCAATGCATCCAGATATAATTGTAATTAGACACCAGGATTCAGGTGCATGTAATCTTTTATCTCAAAAAGTAAATTGTGCAGTACTTAATGCTGGTGATGGAAGCCGTGAACACCCTACTCAAGCTTTATTAGATGCTTTAACAATTATAAACCGTAAAAAAAAAATTGAAGGTTTAAGAGTTGCGATTTGTGGTGACATAACTCATTCACGTGTTGCAAGATCAAATATTTATCTTCTAAATATGTTGGGTGCAGAAGTTAACATTATTGCACCATCAAACTTAATGCCAAAAGAAATAGAAAAGTTTGGTGTTAATACATTTACAGATATGAAAAAAGGTCTGAAAGATTGTGATATTGTAATGATGCTAAGACTACAAAATGAAAGGATGACTAGTTCTTTCTTATCTTCAAATAGAGAATACTATGAATATTATGGACTAACTCCAGATAAGCTTATTCATGCAAAAGATGATGCTTTGATTATGCATCCAGGTCCAATGAATAGAGGGATCGAAATTGATACAAAATTGGCAGATGATATTAATAGAAGTGTTATTAAGGAGCAGGTTGAACTAGGTGTTGCAGTAAGAATGGCTTGTTTAAAAATATTTTGTGAATAAATGAAAAAAAAATACTTTATAAATGTAAATATAATTGACCCTCATAATTCTATCAATGAGAACGGTGGATTAATTATTAGTGAAGATGGTTTAATTGAAGCTATTGGTAAAAAAGTAAATTCTAACAACATTCCATCAAGAGAAAAGATAATAGACTTAAATGGCAAATATATATTCCCTGGTCTTGTTGATATGCGGGTCTTTGCAGGTGAGCCTGGTTATGAATATAAAGAAAATTTTAGAACTCTAAGTAATGCAGCACTTGCAGGAGGTGTTACTTCAGTTGTTACTATGCCTAATACCGATCCAATTATTGACAACGTTTCAATAGTAGATTTTTTAAAAAGACGTGGAAGAGACAAATCTAAAATTAATGTTTTTCCAAGTGCCGCTCTTACAAAAAATATTGAAGGAACTACCATGACTGAATTTGGTTTACTTCAAAGTAGAGGAATAATTGGATTTACTGATGGTGTTAAAACAATTCAAAATACTAGGCTGATGTCTCGTATAATGAACTCAGCAAAAGATTTAGGTACACTAATCATGCAGCATGCTGAAGATTATGATTTATCTAAAAATGGAATGATTAATTCAGGAATTATTGCAACCAAACTTGGGTTATCTGGAATACCTGCTATTGCTGAAAGAATAATTATTGAAAGAGATTTAACGTTACTTGAAAATATTAAATGTAGATATCACATATCACAAATTTCAGCTGCAAAATCAGTTGAAATTATTGAGGAAAGAAAAAATAAAGTTAAATTTACGACAGGTGTCTCCATAAATAACCTTTCATTAAATGAAAATGATATAGGAGATTTCAGAACTTTTTTAAAATTATCACCACCATTAAGAACTGAAGAAGATAGAATTGCTCTTGTGCAAGGATTAAAAGATGAAACGATAGATGTTATTGTATCTGACCACAAACCTGAAGATGAAGAACAGAAAAGATTAACGTTTGCACAAGCATCTACAGGAGCTTCTGGAATAGAAACACTTTTATCACTAAGTCTAGAGTTATATCACAATGGTTCTATTAAATTAGAAACTATAATTAAAGCCTTAACATCAAACCCTGCAAAAATTTTGAAAATTGATAAGGGTAATCTTTCAGTCGGTAATGAAGCAGATTTTTGCATTGTAGATATTGATAAGCCATGGGTTGTTAAAAAAGATAAACTTATCTCCAAATCAAAAAACACTTCCATAGAAGACAAAAAACTCCAAGGTAAAGTCACTAATACATTTGTAAAAGGTGAAGAATTATTTAAGTTATAACAATGGAATATTTAATTGTTGCATTAAGCTCATATTTATTAGGATCAATACCTTTTGGTTTTATACTTACAAAAATATTTTTAAAAAAAGATATTAGAGATATTGGCTCAGGAAATATTGGGGCTACAAATGCTCTTCGAACAGGTAATAAAACGTTAGGCTATACAACTTTATTACTAGATATAACAAAAGCTGTATTGCCTGTTTTATATGTAAAATTTAATTATCCCGATTATATCTTTATTTCATCATTAAGCGCGTTTTTAGGTCACGTTTTTCCAGTATGGCTTAAGTTTAAAGGGGGCAAGGGTGTTGCAACATATGTTGGAATATTATTTTCGATAAACTTAGTTTTGGGTTTAGTATTTATTATTAGTTGGGCTGTTACATTTCTTATTTCAAAATACTCATCACTTTCATCACTAGTTGGTAGTTTAATGGTTCCAATTTATTTAATAATTTTTGAAAATTATAATTCAATATTTTTCGTAATAATGTTTGTGCTTATATTCTATACACACAGAGAAAACGTCAAACGATTGAAAAACAAAGAAGAAAGTCAGACTAAAATTTATTGATTTGACTATCTAAGTCTTTTAAGTAATTTGTTTAGTAATGAATCTTGTAGTCGTAGAAAGCCCAGCTAAAGCAAAAACTATCAATAAATATCTAGGTGATGATTATATTGTATTGGCAAGTTATGGTCATATTAGAGACCTTCCTTCGAAAAATGGTTCTGTTGATCCAGAAAATAATTTTAAAATGGAATGGGAAGTAGATAGTTTTTCTAAAAAATATCTTAAAGAAATTACAGATGCAGCTAAAATTTCATCAAAAATCATACTAGCAACTGACCCCGACCGTGAGGGAGAGGCAATTGCTTGGCATGTTAAAGAATATTTAAATGAAAAAAAATTAATTAAAGACAAACATGTAGAAAGGGTTGTTTTTAATGAAATTACAAAAAAAGCAGTTATTCATGGAATTGAAAACCCACGACAAATAGAGCCACTTCTTGTTGATGCTTATATGGCTAGAAGAGCCTTAGACTATTTAGTTGGTTTTAATATATCACCAATTTTATGGACAAAGTTACCTGGTTCTAAATCTGCAGGTCGTGTCCAGTCAGTTGCCTTAAAATTAATTACAGAACGAGAACATGAAATTGAGCTTTTTGATCCTGAAGAATTTTGGACTTTAAGTATTCAATTCAACGACAATGATAAAAAATCTATATTAG
Source organism: Candidatus Pelagibacter sp. Uisw_092 (assembly GCF_047729545.1). Taxonomy (GTDB): domain Bacteria; phylum Pseudomonadota; class Alphaproteobacteria; order Pelagibacterales; family Pelagibacteraceae; genus Pelagibacter. Next base: position 663,043 of record NZ_CP159824.1, read on the forward strand.
CAAGTATCACTCAATTGAATGATAAAAAAATTGAAAAATTTTCTTTTAAAAATAAAGCTGAAATTGATAAAGCAATCGAAGAAGTTAAGTCTAAGAAGTTCAATATAAATGATATCTCAAGCAAAGTTGTTAACAGAAACCCATCTGGCCCTTTTACTACCTCTACATTACAGCAAGTTTCTTCTGGTAGATTAGGATTTGGAGCATCACGTACAATGCAAATAGCTCAAAAACTTTATCAAGGTATAGAAATAGATGGTGAAACTATTGGTCTTATCACTTACATGCGGACAGATGGCACCAACTTATCTACGGACGCTATAGACACCTTTAGGAAATATATAAAAAATGAGTTTGGTGATGAATATGTTCCAGATAATGCAGCAAGTTACTCTGGAAAAAAAGCTAAAAATGCTCAAGAAGCACATGAAGCAATTAGACCCACAGATATTATGCGTGCGCCAGGAACTGTTAAAAAATATCTAAGTCCAGATCAGCATAAATTATATGATTTAATTTGGAGTAGAGCCCTATCCTCGCAAATGAAACCTGCTCAATTTGATAGAAATACTATAACAATAACCTCAGACGATAATGAAACAATCTGTAAAGCAAGTGGATCTGTTATTAAGTTTGATGGCTTTTTAAAGGTTATGAAAGATACAAAAAAAGATGATGATGAAGATATCCTACCTAAAATGAACAAAGGTCCAGTTAATATAGAAGCTTTATTAGATGAACAACATTTTACACAACCACCACCAAGATACTCTGAAGCAAGTTTAGTTAAAAAATTAGAAGAACTGGGCATTGGAAGACCTTCAACATATGCGAGTATAATATCTGTTATATCTACCAGAGGGTATGCAGAAGCAATTAATAAAAGATTTCATCCAACAGATCGTGGTAAACTAATTTCTGCTTTTCTTGAAAAACTTTTCTCTAAATATGTTGACTATAACTTCACTGCAAGTTTAGAAAATCAACTTGATGATATTACTACCGGTAAGGAAGGATGGATAAAAGTTCTAGAGTTATTTTGGAAAGACTTTAATCAAAATGTATCTGACGTTAAAGAGAAAAGAACTAGAGAGGTTTTAGATCTATTAAACGATAGTCTAGGAAGTTTAATTTTTGAAAGAGATACAGATGGAAATATTAATAGACAATGTAAGTTATGTGAAAATGGATCATTAAGTTTAAAAAATAGTTTTAGAGGTGGTGCTTTTATTGGTTGTTCAAATTATCCAGATTGTAAATTTACTAGACCATTGTCTAAAGCTAAAGCAGCTGCTCAATCTCAGCTAGCTGAACCAAAGTTTATAGGAAAACATGAAAATGGCAATGATATGTATCTTAAAAATGGAAGGTTTGGCCCCTACTTACAATATGAAAAAATTGAAGAAATAAAAGAAGAGGTTTTAGTTGAAACAAAAAAGAAAAAGAAAAAAAAGAAGATTGAAAAAAAAGATAATAATTTAAGAAATGTTTCTATACCAAAAGGAATTCCATTGGATAGCGTAGATCTAGATAGAGCTAATTTTTTGTGCTCTTTACCAAAAAGTTTAGGTATTAACCCTGAAAATCAAAAAGATATAATATTAAATTCAGGGAGATTTGGTCCATATTTAAAATGTGAAAATAAATCAGCACGAATTGAGAATGTTGACGAAATCTTTTCAATTGGGCTTAATAGAGCAATAACTCTAATAGCTGAGGCTAAACCAGGAAGAATGTCTACATCAATTATAAAGGATCTAGGGGAACACCCCGATGATAAAAAAACTGTCAGAGTAATGAAGGGTCAATATGGACCTTATGTCAAGTATAAGTCTCTTAACGCAACGATACCAGAGGAAAAAGACCCTTTAGAGCTTAATATGGAAGAAGCTATAATATTAATTGAGAAAAGAAAAGAATACGATAAAAATAAGAAATTAAAAAAAAAGAAAAAAAGGTAAATAATCATGAATTTTGATGAAAAAATTAAAGAGTTAAAATTAGAACTGCCAGAAGCAAGAGATCCAGTTGGATCTTATCTTGCTACAAAAATTGTTGGCAAACTACTTTATATATCTGGTCAAATTTCGATATCAGCAAATGGTGAATTAATAAAAGGTAAAATTGGAAAAGAGTTAAAAACAGAAGATGGCTATGAAGCGGCTAAAAGATGTGGTTTAAATATAATTTCCCAAGTTAAAAAGGCATGTAATGAAGATTTATCAAAAATAAAATCTTGTGTAAAATTAACAGGTTTTGTTAATTCAACTGAAGATTTTATAGAACAGCCTAAAGTAATAAATGGTGCATCTGACTTAATAGTTTCTGTTTTTGGAGATGCAGGAATGCACACAAGGGCTGCTGTTAGTACAAATAGTTTACCACTTGGTGTGTCTGTAGAGGTTGATGCTATTTTTGAATTAAATTAATGACCAACGCCAAAATACTTAATTTTTAATTCTTTCATTTTAGTGTGTGAATAGATATTTCTCATATCAAATATTATGAAATTTTTACTTTTAACCTCTTTTTTAAAGTTTATCGATTTAAAATCATTCCATTCTGTATGAATTATTATTAAGTTTGCATCTCTTATTGCAGAATTAATATTTTTTGAAAAATTAACATTTTTCAATTTTTTAAGATCATATTTTTCACCTGTTGGATCAAAATAATTTACTATAGCACCTTTTTTAACCAATGATGGTATCATCGATAAGCTAGCTGAATCCCTCATATCATCAGTATTAGCTTTAAATGTAACACCTAAAAAACATATTTTTTTATTTTTAACATTGCCATTTAAAATATTAAAAACTCTTTTTAATAATAATGAAGATCTATTGTCATTAGATTTAATGACACTTTTTATAACAGATAAATTTGTTTTAAATTTATCAGCTGTATTAATAATTGCTTTAGTGTCTTTAGGAAAGCATGATCCGCCATATGCAGGTCCTGCTCTTAAGAAACGTCCACCTATTCTTTTATCAAGACCCATACCAATAGAAATATCTTCAATATTGACATCTATTTTTTCACACAAATTTGCAAGTTCATTAATAAAAGTAATTTTTGTAGCTAAAAAAGCGTTAGATGCATATTTTATTAGTTCTGCAGCTCTTCTTGATGTATTAACATATTTTGTTCCTTTTGATATTAAAGGTGAATAAAGGTTTTTTAGAACATTATTAGATTTTTTATCCATTGTACCAATTATAACTCTATCAGGGTAAATAAAATCCCTTATAGCCTCACCTTCCCTTAAAAACTCTGGATTTGATACAACAGAAAAAAGTTTTTTAGACACTTTTTGTGAAATAATCTTTTCAATCTCATCACCAGTTGTAACAGGAACTGTAGATTTGGTTATTATGATTTTAAATTTAGAAATAGAGCCTCTAATTTCTTTGGCAACATTATAGATTTGACTTAAATCAGCACCATTGCCATTTTTTTTAGAGGGTGTCCCAACACAAATAAATATAATATCTGAATTTGAAATAGAATCTTTTAAATCAGTAGAAAATTTTAACCTCTTATTGGTGTAATTTTTCAAAACTAATTCTTCTAAACCTGGTTCATAGATTGGAATAATTCCTCTTTTTAATTTTTCAACTTTTTTTTTATCATGATCTACACAAATAACATCATTTCCTAAGTCAGAAAAACAAACACCACTAACTAAACCAACATAGCCCGTTCCTATCATACATAATTTCATTTTTTCACAATCTCCAAAGTTGAGTTAATATAACCACTCATTGTTCCGCAATCTAAATATTTTCCTGAAAAGTTATGACCTATAAATTTATTATTATCATTGATTAAAGATTGTATGGCATCTGTAATGTGAATCTCTCCACCTTTACCAGGTTTAAGTTTTAATAATTTATTAAAAATTGCCTTAGATAATATATATCTTCCTATAACTGCATTATTAGATGGTGCATCTTTAATAGACGGTTTTTCTACTACACTTTTAATTATAAAATTCTTATCATCAATTTTTTTTTTAATGTTATAAATGCCCCACCGTGTAACTTGATTTTTACTAACCTTCATACTAGCCATAACAGAGGTGTTAAGTTTTTTATGAACAGCAATCATAGATTTTGAGCAGTTATGTCTAATTATTAAGTCATCAGGTAACAACATTAAAAAATATTTACCTTTAATAAGTTTTTTAGTTTTAAGAACAGCATCACCTGTTCCAAGTGGCTTCTCTTGAAATACAAACTTAATCATTTTTTTGTATTTTAATATTTTTTTATATTCTTTTATAATACGCGGGTCTTTTTTACGTTTAATAATGTCCTTATAAAATTTATCGTTATAAAAATATTTTTTAATCATTAACTTTTTTTGTGAAATGATAAAAATAACTTCTCTAATACCAGCTTCAATACATTCATCTAAAATATATTCTATTCCGGGCTTTCCGTTAATGGGCAAAAGCTCTTTAGCGAAAACACTTGTAAGAGGTAAAAGTCTCGTACCAAGTTCCTGCTAAAGGAATTATAGCTTGTTTAATCATATAAATGTTTTACTTATTAATCTTATTATTACAAATGAAATTAATAAAACAAATAACTGATTTAAATAAGGCAATTAATAAAGAAAAAGAATTAGGGTTTGTTCCTACAATGGGCAGTCTACATAAAGGTCATGAATCTTTAATCAAAATATCCAAAAAAAAATGCACAAAAACAATAGTAAGTATTTTTATCAATCCCACTCAATTTAATAACAAAGAAGATTATAAAACTTACCCTAGAAACTTGAATAATGATCTTAAAGTTCTTAAAAGATTAAAAGTTGATTATGTGTATATACCTACTGTGGCTCAGATTTACAAATTAGGAAAAATATCTAAAATCTCATTAAAAAAAGTTGATAAGATATTGTGCGCAAAATTTAGAAAAGGTCACTTTGAGGGTGTTTTGAATGTTTTAAACCGTTTTATGAAATTGATATCTCCAAAAATAGTTTTTATGGGAGAAAAAGATTACCAACAATTTTTTCTAGTTAAAAAATTTATTGAAAAGAAATATAAGTGTAGAGTTTATTCTGGTAAAACTATAAGAAATTCAAATAAAGTTGCTTTATCCTCAAGACATAACTTATTAAATAGTGATGACCTTAAAATAGCTGGTTTAATTACTAATAAATTATTTAATTTAAAAAGCTTAATAAGCAAAAATAAAAAAAAATCAAAAAATCTAATTAAAACTGTAAAAGAAGAGCTAATTATAAGATTTAATATTAAAATTGAATACTTGGAATGTCGAAATTTGATCAACTTAAGTACAGGTCTACACAATAAGCCATTTAAACTTTTTGTGTCATATTATTTAAATAAAGTAAGACTTATAGATAATTTTTAAAGAAAATATGCACTAACACCAAGGAATGAAACAAAACCAATAACATCTGTTATTGTTGTAACAAACACACTTGATGCAATAGCAGGATCAATATTCATTTTTTTTAATGTTATTGGAACTACAATTCCAAATAATCCAGCAACTATCATTGTAACAATCATTGACATAGATATAATCATGGAAAGTAAAGGATCTTTAAACCAAAGTTGTACTACAAGAGCACTAATTATAGCAAAAATAATACCATTTAATATTCCTATATTAAATTCTTTTAAAATATTCTGGGAAAAATTATTTTTAGTTAAATCATTGGTTGCTAAAGTCCTAACTGTAACAGCTAATGTTTGCATCCCAGCATTTCCACCCATAGAGGCAACTATTGGCATTAAAAATGCAAGAACAACCATTTGTTCTATAGTTGCACCAAACAAACTGATAACCCAAGTTGCAAGAAATGCTGTAAAAAGATTTAATAAAAGCCAGTTAAATCTTCTTTTTGTTTTTTTAAAAACACCATCTGTAATTTCTTCATCACCTACCCCAGCCAATCTTAAGGCATCTTCTTCAGCTTCTTCTTTTAATACAGTTAAAACATCATCATACATGATCATACCAACCAATTTATTTGTTTTGTCAACCACAGCTGCTGAATTCAAATTGTAATTCTCAAAAACATTACCAACTTCCTCTTTGTCCATATCTACTGGAATAAGCAATTGAGATTCGGACATAATTGAAAGCATCTTTGTATCTCTTGATGTTGTTAAAACTTTAGAGGATGGAACGGTACCAATTGGCTTAAAGTCTTCATCTACAATGAAAATTTCTAAAAATTCTTCCGGTAAATCTTTATTTTCACGTAAATAATCAATTGTTTGTCCTACAGACCAGTTACTTGGTGTAGCTGTAAATTCACGTTGCATTATTCTTGCAGCTGTATCTTCTGGATAACTTAAACTTTCAAGTAAAGCAAAGCGATCTTTTGGTGGTAAAGAGCTTAAAATGTCATTTTTATCCTTTTCATCAACATTTTCTAAAATTGCAATTGCATCGTCGGACTCAAGGTTTTTTAAAAGTTTAACAATTGAATCTGATGAAAGATAAGCAATAATTTCAGATTGAATGGATTTATTGATTTCAATAAAGACTTCAGGATCTATATTAAAATTATTAAGCTTTATTAAACTTTCTCTATCATTTTGACCAAGATGCTCAATAATGTCAGCTGCATCAGCTGGGTGCATTTCATTAAATGAATTTGTAATAAATTGAGCGTCGTTATTAGCAATTTTATTTGTAACAACTTTTAAATATTCTTTATTAAACTCAAAATTAACTTTTTTATCTTTTATTTTTTTTATTAAAGACATAAATTTACCTATAATCAATTTTGCACTCTTAGTGCATAATAAGAATAATACAATTTATAAATGAATATAGAAATTAAAAAGTCAATAAAACCAGTAAAATATGATGTTGCTATAAAACTTCTTGAAGAGAGAGTAGTGGAAATAAGCAATGATAAAAAAAGTGATTTAATTTGGCTCCTAGAACACAAAGAAATCTATACTGCAGGTACAAATTATAAGGAAGAAGAAGTTTTAGATAAACATATAAACCTGATTAAAACCAACCGTGGTGGGAAAATTACCTATCATGGACCAGGACAATTAATTTGTTATTTTGTTATAGATTTAAAAAAAAGAAAAAAAGATATTAGAAAGTTTATAACCTTAATTGAGAAAACAATCATCGAAAGCTTATTTGAATTTAATATTAAATCATTTGGTGATCCAAAAAATATTGGTATTTGGGTTAATGATAAAGCAGATATTAAAAAAGTTGCAGCAATTGGTGTACGTGTGAGTAAGTGGATTGCGTATCACGGTTTTGCAATTAACATTAATAATGATCTTACAAAATATCAAAGTATCATTCCATGTGGAATTTTAGATAAAGGTGTGACGAATCTCAAATCAATTAATAATCAGAACTATAATATTTTGAGTGATGTAATTGTTAAAAATTTTACTAAGAACTTGGAAATCTAAGCCTTTTAGTTTTCAAAAGTTTTTTAAAATAATCTGGCAAGAGTGCTGTGTAAGTGTATTTTTTATCCTTAATTATAAATTTAATTTGATAAGAGTGGAGCATTAAATTTTTATTAATAGCTTTATCTGTATTATTAAATTTATATTTTTGATCTCCATAAATTGGTGAACCCACTGCATATAATTGTTTTCTAAGTTGGTGTTTTCTTCCAGTTATTGGTTTCATTTCAACCAAACTACAGATAGAGTTTTTGTCTAAAACTTTATATGTAGTTCTAGCCTTTTCTATTATTTCTTTATCATTATCATATCTTGTAAGATCATCATTCCACTCACCAAAATCTTTTTGTAATTCACCATGACATATTGCTAAATATGTTTTGTGAACTTTTCTTAATCTAAATAATGATGTTAATAATTGTGCAGCTTCCCTATGTTTGGCCATAATAAAAACACCTGACGTGTCTTTATCTAATCTGTGAACTGAATAAGGTTTTGTATTTTGAAAAATATCACTACGGGCGAAAATATCTACAAGGTTTTTTTTAGATTTAGTTCCACCTTGAACTGAAATACCAGAACTTTTGTTCAATACAATGAAGTCATCATTATTATCAATTATCAAGTCTTCATTCTCTTTAATAACTTCCTCAGATGGTAAAAATTTAATTTTTTTTTGAACAATTGTTTCTTTAAAATCAAAGTTAAATAAATCAACAATATCTCCTGTTTTTACTTTGTGAGAGCTTTTTACTTTTTTGTTATTAATCTTTAGTTTTCCACTTTTTAAACTTTTTTCAATTAAGCCTTGTGGGTAATTACCAAGGTTATTCCGTATCCATCTATCAATACGCATATCGTTAAACGTTGTATCAACGTTAAATGACTTTTTCATGATGATATAATTTTATATAAAAAATTAAGCAGTAGCTAATTTTTTCTCTTCATTTTGCTCTTTAGTTGGTTCTTTTTTCTTTCTATCAACTCTTTTTGCCTCAACATTTCTATCAACAAATTCAATTACTGCCATTGGTGCATTATCACCATATCTAAAACCAGCTTTGATAATTCTAGTATATCCACCATTTCTTTTTTCATATCTTTTAGACAACGTTTTTGTAACTTTACGGGCCGATGTTATGTCTTGCAATTTAGTCATCAGCAGCTTTGTTGTAAGTAAAGTTTCTTTTTTACCTAAGGTAATAATCTTATCAGCTTGAGGTTTTAAAAATTTAGCCTTTGGAAGAGTTGTAGTTATCTGTTCATATTTAATCAAAGAATTAAGCATATTTTTTAATAATGCTTTTCTATGTTCAGAGGTTCTATTTAGCTTCTTATTAGCCATTCCGTGTCTCATTAGATTTGCTCCTCTAACTTTTTAGACATTTCAGCTATATTTTCTGGTGGCCAATTTGGTATTTCCATACCCAAATATAAAGACATACCAGTTAATACTTCTTTTATTTCATTCAATGATTTTCTACCAAAGTTTGGGGTTCTAAGCATTTCTCCTTCAGATTTTTGCACTAGATCACCTATGTAAATAATATTATCATTTTTTAAGCAGTTCATAGAACGAACTGATAACTCTAACTCATCTACTTTTCTTAAAAGATTTTTATTAAACTCAGGCTCAGTTGATACTTCTTTAATTGGAACATCCACAGGTTCATCAAAATTAACAAACATATTAAGCTGATCTTGGAAAATCCGAGCAGAATATGCAACAGCATCCTCAGCCGAAATGGAACCATTTGTTTCAACTTCCATAGTTAATTTGTCATAGTCAAGAGCTTTACCTTCTCTAGCAGTGCTAATCGTATACGAAACTTTCTTTACAGGGCTATATAATGAGTCAATTGCTATTAAGCCAAGTGGTGGCTCTTCAGGTTTATTCATTACAGCTGGCACATAACCTTTACCAGTTCCAACATTCATCTCCATGTGGAAATGAGTATTTTCATCTAAATTACAAATCACTAATTCAGGGTTTAAAATTTCAATATCTGTGACAGCTTCAATGTCAGAAGCTTTAATTTCTCCTGGACCTTTTGCATCCAAAACAAGTTTTTTAACTACATCAGAAGAACTTTTTAGCGCTAAAGATTTAACATTTAAAACTATATCTGTTACATCTTCTCTTACACCCTTAATGGATGTAAATTCATGCAACACTCCATCAATTTGAATTGAAGTTACAGCAGCACCCCTAATAGATGAAAGTAGAATTCTTCTTAGGGAATTGCCTAAAGTTAGCCCGTACCCTTTTTCTAATGGTTCGGCTACAATTTTAGCGTGTGATTTATCATTACTAATTTTAACATCTAATTGAGCTGGTTTAATTAATGCCTTCCAATTTTTAGCATTTACATTTAAACTTTCCATTTATTAAACTCTCCTTTTCTTTGGTGGTCTTACGCCGTTATGTGGCATTGGTGTTGTATCTTTTATAGAAAGGATTTTAAATCCTTTCGCTTGTAATGCTCTTAAAGCTGTTTCTCTTCCTGAGCCAGGTCCTTTAACTTGAACTGTTAACGTTTTCATTCCAAACTCTAATGCTTTAGAAGCAGCAGAATCTGCAGCAACCTGAGCTGCATAAGGAGTTGATTTTCTAGAGCCTTTAAAGCCTTTTTGACCAGCTGATGCCCATGAAATAACATTTCCATTAGTATCGGCTATTGAAATTATTGTATTGTTAAAGGTTGATTGAACATAAGCAATACCATTAAGTATAATTTTCTTAATCTTTTTTTTTTTAGAATATGAACTTTTTTTAGATTTTTTATCTAATTTTTTTTCAACTTTTTTTTCAACAACAGAATCTGTATTATCTATTTTATCTACTTTAGCCATAAATTAATTATTTTTTAAGCGGTGTTAATTTTTTACCTGCGATTGCAATAGCTTTACCTTTTCTAGTTCTAGCATTACATCTTGTTCTTTGACCTCTAACTGGAAGTTTTTTTCTATGTCTTGAGCCCCGATAACATGCAAGATCAATTAGTCTCTTGATTGTTAAAGAATAATCTCTTCTAAGATCACCTTCTACTTTGAAATTTGCATCAATATATTCTCTAATTTTTAAAATATCATCATCTGTTAGTTCGTTAATTCTTTTTGCAGTTGGAATTTCTAATGATGTGCAAATCTGATTTGAAAATTTATTACCTATACCGTAAATGTACCTTAGTCCTATGTGGACAAGTTTGTTTTGGGGAATGTTTACACCTGCTATACGAGCCATATTTTTGAGAATAAATTTAGCCTTTTATATAAGAAGATATTCCAAAGTCAACGTCTTAAACATTGAGAATTTCATTGATTTTATTGGTAATTTGGTTGATTTCAAGAGCACCATCTATTTCTATGAAATTGACATTTTTTGAGTAAAAATCGAGTACAGGTTTGGTTGTTTTCATATATGTATCATATCTAGCTACAACTATATCAAGATTATCATCTTTTCTCTTCTTGAGGAACTCTTTGCCACATGGGTGTAGTTCAATTTGCTCTTTGTTAAAAAATTCATTTAAAGTCATATTGCATTTATCACATGTCATTCTACCCATAATACGTTTTTCAATAACATCCCTTGAAACATTTAAAAAAATTATATGAGCAATAGTTTGATCAAATTCATCTAAAATTAAGTCTAAATTTTTAGCTTGCTCAACATTTCTGGGGTATCCATCAAAAATAATTCTGTCCCTAAATTTTAGGTTCGTAATTGATTTTTTTAAAAGCTTGTTAACTATTTCATCTGAAACAAATTTACCATTTGATATCAATAGTTCAATTTCTGAGCCAAATGTAGTTTTTAATTTAACTTCTTCTCTTAAAAGATTACCCGTCGACAATTGAAAATAATTATGTTTTTTTACAATGAATTGTGCTTGAGTACCCTTTCCTGCTCCTGGAGGGCCAAATAAGATTATATTCATAAAATTATTTACCGAATTTGGTTTTTTTTATCAATTGCTCATATTGAGAGCTCATTAATCTAGTTTGTATTTGGGTCACTGTATCAATTGCAACAACGACAACAATTAAAATTGAAGTACCACCTAGGTAGAAAGGTATTGGGTAATTTGCAATTAAAAACTCTGGCATTAAACATACAATAGTTAAATATAACGCTCCTATTGTTGTAAGTTTAGTTACAATCTTATCTATGTATAAAGCTGTATTTTCACCAGGTCTAATACCTGGAACAAAGCCTCCATATTTTCTTAAGTTATCAGCCGTCTCAGTTGGGTTGAAAGTAATTGATGTATAAAAAAAAGTAAAAAATATTATTCCAGATGCGTATAACAACATGTAGAGTGGTTGGCCTTGAGTAAAGTATGAGCTTATGTTTAAGAATGAGTCATTATCTGAAAAACTAAAATTAGAAAAGGTTACAGGTAGTAACAATAAGGCTGATGCAAAGATTGCTGGTATAACGCCTGCTTGGTTAATTTTTAAAGGTAAATGAGAAGATTCTCCACCATACATTTTATTTCCCATTTGTCTTTTTGGATAATTTATTAAAATTTTTCTTAATGCTCTTTCCATAAAAACAATGAACATAATCGTTGCAACTAATAGTACAAAAATTGCAATAATCATAATTGTTGATACAGCACCTGTTCTACCTAATTCAAATGTAGTTACTAAAGCTCTTGGAATTTCTGCTACAATTCCAGCAAAAATAATCAATGAAATACCATTACCGATACCTCTTTGAGTTATTTGCTCACCAAGCCACATTAAAAGCATTGTTCCAGCAACAATAGTTGAGACCGCTGTTAACGTAAAAAATAAACCTGGGTTAATAACTAAATCTGCAGAAGATTGCAAACCTATGGACAAACCATATCCTTGGATAGTGGCTAACAAAACAGTTCCATATCTTGTTATTTGAGTGATTTTAGCTCTGCCTGTTTCTCCTTGTGCTTTTAAATTTTTAAAATAGTCAGATACCCCAGTTAATAACTGAACAATAATAGATGAAGATATATATGGCATTATACCTAATGCAAAAATTGCCATTCTACTTACGGCTCCACCCGAAAAAACATTAAACATTCCAAGTAAACCTTTTTGGTTGCCACTCATCATTGTTTGTAGCTGCTCAGGGTCAATTCCAGGAATGGGCACAAAAGTGCCAAACCTATAAACTGCTAGAATAAATATTGTGAAAATTATTCTGTTTTTAAGATCATTAGTTTGAGAAGATGCACTCATAATATCTTAATTATTTTTTTAATTGTATTGTGCCGCCAGCTTTCTCTAATTTAACTACTGCAGATTTAGATATTAAATCAGCTTCAATATTAACTTTATCTTTAATATCCCCTGTGCCAAGTATCTTTAATTTTTGAGAGTTTTTATTGATTAATTTTAATTTTATAAGCAATGCAATATTTATTACATCATTTGAATTAATAGTTTTTTCATCAATATATGATTGAATTTTTTCCAAGTTCATTATTGCTATGATGGCTTGATATCTCTTAATGGCATTAAATCCTCTTTTAGGAAGTCTTCTATATAAGGGCATTTGACCACCTTCAAAAGCTTTAATAGCCACACCAGATCTAGATTTTTGACCCTTTACCCCTCTTCCAGAAGTTTTACCTTTACCTGATCCAATACCTCTACCAACTCGCATTTTTTTTTTATATAAAACTTTTCCTGTGGTATTTAATGTGCTCATTATCCTCTTTTTTCAATTACGTCAGAAATTTTTTTATTTCTAATTGTTGCTATATGTTTTGGTGAATTTTGTTTTGAAAGTGCTTTCATTGTAGCTCTTATCATGTTGTGAGGGTTTGATGTCCCCATCGATTTAGCAACTATATCTTTAATTCCTAAAACTTCACAAACAGCCCTAACAGGACCACCTGCAATAATACCAGTTCCTTTAGGTGCAGATCTTAAAATTATTTTTCCAGCACCATCTTTTCCATAAACATCATGATGAATAGTTCTTCCTTCCCTTAAAGGAATGTGAATTAAAACTCTTCTAGCAGTTTCATTCGCTTTTTTAATAGCGTCTGGTACTTGCTTAGCTTTAGCATGTGCTACACCAATTTTTCCAGCTTGATTACCTACAACCACTAAAGCTGAAAAACCAAATCTACGACCACCTTTTACAACTTTTGTAATTCTATTGATGTGGACTAATTTTTCTAAGATGCCATCATCATTTTTATTTCTAAAATCCATAATTAAAATTCCATTCCATTTTTACGTAATGTTTCAGCAAATGCCTTAACTCTACCATGATATTTATAAACTCCTCTATCAAAATAGATCTTTGTTATTTTTTTCTCTACAGCTTTTTTTGCTAATCTTTCAGCAACAATTTTAGAAATATCTGTTTTGTTAACTTTATCCATAGCTTTGATATCTTTTTCAACAGAAGAAGATGAAAACAAAGTAATATTTTTAACATCATCAATTATTTGAGCAGATATATTTTTTGCAGATCTTGAGATACTCAATCTAAATCTGTCAGGAGAAGAAACTTTTTTGACTTTATTAGTTACCCTGAATTTTTTTCTATCTATAGCATTTAGTTTCATTATTTTTTCTTTCCTTCTTTTCTCAATATATACTGACCCTTTTCCCTAATACCTTTACCTTTGTAGGGTTCTGGTTTTCTAAAAGATTTAATTTTTGAACAAACCATACCAACCTCTTGTTTGTCTGAACCGCTAACTTTTAAAGTTGTTTGTTTTTCAACAACAATTTTTATACCTTCAGGTATATCAAAATTTATATCATGACTATACCCAAGTTGAAGGTTTAATTGTTTTTCTTTTAATGCGGCTCTATATCCCACTCCAACTAACTCAAGTATTTTTTCATAACCAGTGCTAGATCCAATCACAGCATTATTTATTAAACTTCTATTCATTCCCCAAAGTCTTTTTGAATTTTGGTCAACTTTTTTTGGTTTAATTGATATTTCCTTCCCTTCAGTAATATCAACACTAAACATTTCTAAATCAACATTAAGAGATTTTTTTCCTAATGGACCTTCTATATTGAGAACACTACCAGATAATACCGCTTTAACTTTATCTGGAATTGTAATATTTATTTTACCAATTTTTGACATTAAAATACCTTACAGATTATTTCGCCACCAACTTTTTGTTTTCTAGCATCAACATCTGTCATAACACCTTTTGGAGTTGATACTATTGCTACGCCAAGCCCACCATTAATTTTTGGCAAACTGTCAGCACTAGAAAAAATTCTTCTTCCAGGTTTTGAAACTCTTTCAAAAGTACTAATAACTGGATTTCCTGAATAATATTTTAGATCTATAGATAAAACTGGTTTCTTATTTTCTGTATCAATTTTATACTCTTTTATAAATCCCTCATTTTTTAAAATATCTGCAATTTTTACTTTAAAGTTAGAAGAAGGCAGTGCAACTTTTTTGTGATTTCTTACTAAAGCATTCTTTATTCTTGCGATCATATCCCCTATTGGGTCACTTAAACTCATATATTCCTTTCTACCAGCTCGACTTCGTCATGCCTGGAATTAAACCATGCAATCCTAAGTCTCTTAAAGCTATTCTTGATATTTTTAATTTTCTGTAAACACCATGTGGTCTTCCAGTGATTTGACACCTATTCATAACTCTGTTTTTTGCAGAGTTTCTAGGTAAATTAGATAATTTTTGTTGTGCTTTAAACCTTTCTTCAAGGGAAATCTTTTTATCCATAATAATCTTTTTTAAAGCTAGTCTTTTTTTAAAAAGTCTATCTGAGAGTTTAATTCTCTTATCATTTTTTTGAACTGCACTTACTTTAGCCATTTTTAATTGTCTCCTTTTTTAATGAATGGAAAATTTAATTTTTCTAAGAGAGCAAGGCTATGATCTTTATTTATAGCTGCAATTACAACAACTACATCAAGCCCTCTAATTTTATCAATTCTATCAAAACTAACTTCTGGAAAAATTATATGTTCTTTTATTCCAAAGGTGTAATTACCAAATTTATCAAAACCTTTAGGTGATAGTCCTCTAAAATCTTTAATTCTAGGTAAAGCAATATTGACTAATCTATCAATAAATTCGTACATTTTGTTACCACGTAAAGTAACTTTTAATCCAGCGTTTGTGCCTTTTCTTGTTTTAAAATTAGCAACAGATTTTTTAAACTTTGTGATGGTAGGTTTTTGTCCTGTAATTTTTCCTAGATCCTCTTCTGTAGACTTCATTATTTTAGCATCAGCACCATCTAATCCTAAACCCATATTGATGACAACTTTGACAACTTTAGGACCTTGAAAAGTATTTTTAAACCCAAGTTGTTCTTTAAGAGCAGTTTGAATTTCTTTATAATAAAGTTCTTTTAATCTTGGCATCATTATTTTTTAACCTCAGTTTTTTTTATTTTTTCTTTAGCAATAATTAAAGCAAGGTTTGAAATGTGAATAAAACTTTCTTTAGTAATGATTCCACCTTTTTTCTCTTTAGTTGTCTTAACATGTTTTTTCACAATATTAATTCCTTGTACTTTTGCTCTATTATTAGGTCTATCAATTTCAATAACATCGCCTTCTTTTTTTTTATCTCTACCTGCCAAAACTTTTACTCTTGAACCTTTTTTAATCATTTTATAAAACCTCAGGGGCTAATGAAATAATTTTCATTTGACCTTTATTTCTTAATTCTCTTGTTACTGGACCAAAAATTCTAGTACCAACTGGTTCACCTTTGTCATCAACCAATACTGCTGCATTATTATCAAATTTAACTTTAGAACCATCCTCTCTATGAATTCCATATTTAACACGAACTACTACAGCTTTATGTACTGATCCTTTCTTAACTTTGCCTTTAGGTATTGCTTCTTTAACAGCAACAACAATAGTGTCACCAATACTAGCATATCTTCGCTTTGATCCACCTAAAACTTTAATACATTCAATTCTTTTTGCTCCAGTATTATCTGCAACTAACATTTCAGTTTGTACCTGTATCATTTAGAACCATCCATTACTTCAAATTTTTTATTTTTAGAAAAAGGTTTGCATTCAATAATTGAAACCGTGTCTCCAGTTTTAAATTTATTATTTTCATCGTGAGCATTGTATTTCTTTTTGACTTTAACAACTTTTTTAAGTACTGGGTGTGAATATTTTCTCTCAACAGCTACGGTAATAGTTTTATTAGGTTTGTCACTAGTAACTACCCCTGTTAATATTTTTTTAGGCATTTAATTTTCCTTTTAGTATGGTTTTTAGTCTTGCTATTATTTTTTTCGTTTGTCCAATTTTAGATGGATCTTTAATTTCAGAATTAATTCTTTGGAATCTAAAATTAAATAAATCTTTTTTTAACTTATCTATATTTTTTAAAACCTCATCTTTAGATAGTTTTTTAATTTCTTGTTTTTTCATTCTATGCAAATCTTTTTATAAATTTAGTTTTAATAGGTAATTTAGCAGATGCTTTATAAAGTGCTTCCTTAGCAATAGCTTCTGAAACTCCGTCAATTTCAAATAAAATTCTACCTGGTTTAACTCTACACGCCCAATATTCAGGAGCACCCTTACCTTTACCCATACGAACTTCAACGGGTTTCTTTGAAACAGGGATATTCGGAAAAATTCTAGTCCATACACGACCTTGCCTTTTCATGTGTCTAGTTAGTGCAACTCTTGCAGCTTCAATTTGTTTTCCTATAATTCTTTCAGGAGCCATTGCCTTTAAAGCAAACGAACCGTAATTAATCTTTGCAGCACGAGTAGCAGTTCCATGAATTCTACCTTTGTGTGCTTTTCGATATTTTGTTCTAACTGGTTGTAACATAATTATTCTTTAACCTCTTTAGGTTTTACTTTATTTGTTTCTTGGCTGAATTCTTTTGCAAAAACTTCACCTTTATAAATCCAAACTTTAATTCCAATTATTCCAAATGTTGTTAGAGCTTCGGCTTCATCATAATCAATATCAGCTCTTAATGTGTGAGAAGGAATACTTCCCTCTCTCAACCATTCAGTTCTTGCTATTTCATTTCCACCAAGTCTACCACTTATTGAAACTTTAATTCCTTTAGCACCCAATCTCATACAAGACTGCATAGCTCTCTTCATGGCTCTTCTATATGATATTCTCTTGATAAGTTGTTGTGCAATATTCTCAGCTACTAAATAAGCATTAGTTTCTGGTTTTTTAATTTCTTTAATATTTAAAGATACTTCATTGTTAGTAAATTTGGATAAATTATTCTTAATTTTATCAATATCACTACCTTTTTTTCCAATAACAAATCCAGGTCTTGATGTGTAAATTGTTACAAAACATTTATTTGAAGTTCTCTCTATCATTACTTTAGATACACCAGAATTAACTACATTTTTCTTGATATAAGCTCTGATTTTAAAATCTTCGATTAAATAATTTCCAAAATCTTTTTTTTTAGCATACCAGACAGAATCCCAACCTCTGTTTACACCAAGTCTAAAACCTATTGGATTAACTTTTTGTCCCATGACTCTCCATTTTTTTTGCTTCTGATAATATAATTGTAATTGTTGAATATGGCTTTAAAATAGGCGCAGCTCTACCTTTTGCTCTTGGTCTAAATCTTTTCATTACAACTTTTTTTCCACAATAAGCTTCTTTGACAATTAACTTATCAATATCATATTGATTGTTGTTTTCAGCATTAGCGATAGCTGATGATACGGTTTTTCTAACTTCTCTAGTAATTCTTTTTGCAGAAAATTGTAACTCTCTTATAGCAACATCAACTTTTTTTCCAACAATTGCTTTAAGAATTGGATTAAGTTTTCTAACACTAGATCTAATATTATTATTAACTGATCTAACAGTATCCACCTTTATTCTATTAATTTTCTTTTTCTTATTCATAGTTATTTTTTCTTCTCTGCAGGTTTAGCTTTTTTATCAGCCGGTGTATGACCGAAGAATGTTCTAGTTGGTGAAAACTCACCAAGTTTATGACCAACCATATCCTCAGATATAGTAACGGGTATAAATTTTTTTCCATTATAAATTAAAAAACTAACACCTATAAATTCAGGAATTATAGTTGATTTCCTTGACCAAGTTTTAATTGGCATTTTTTTTGGGTCTAATTTTTGTTTTTCAACTTTTTTAATTAAGCTTTCCTCAACAAAAGGACCTTTCCAGACAGATCTAGCCATTATTTTTTAGAATCCTTTCTTTTATTTCTTTTTTTAACAATAAATTTGTCTGTTCTTGCATTTGTTCTTGTTTTTAATCCTTTTGCACCTTGACCAGTTGGTGATACTGGATGTCTTCCACCTGCACTTTTACCTTCACCACCACCGTGTGGGTGATCAACCGGGTTCATCACAACTCCTCTAGTATGAGGTCTTCTGCCTAACCATCTTGATCTTCCAGCTTTACCAATTTTAATATTTTTTTGATCTGGGTTTGATAAAACACCTATTGTTCCCATGCATCTTGAGTCAATTTTTCTAACTTCCCCCGATATCATTCTAACTAATGAGTAATTACCATCCAGTCCACTGATAGTGACTGAAGTTCCAGCTGATCTAGCTATTTTTCCACCACCACCTGGCTGCAATTCAACATTATGAATATTAACACCTACAGGGATATCTCTTAAAGGCATGCAGTTTCCAACTTTAATCTCTTTAGCAGATCCGTTTTCAACAACGTCACCTACAGTAATCTTTTGAGGTGCTAAATAATAAAAATGCGTTCCATCTTCAAATTTAACTAACATAATGTAACATGATCTATTTGGATCATACTCAATACGTTCAACTGTACCAGGTACATCAAATTTTTTTCTGTAAAAATCTACAAGTCTATACATTTTCTTGTGTCCACCACCTGACATATTTCTAGATGTAATGTGACCATTGTTATTTCTTCCACGCATAGAATTTTTAGGTTCAACAAGCATTTTGAAAGGTTTCCCTTTCCATAGGCCGGTTCTGTCAACAAGAACAGTTCCTCGGCTAGATTTTGTATATGGTTTGAATGTTTTTAATGCCATTTTTTAAATTCCTGTTGTTAGATCAATACTTTGACCCTTTTTTAGAGTTATAATTGCTTTTTTATAACCTTGAACATTTACTTTTTTCCCTCTTTTAACAACTTTTCTGTTTTGTTTATTGATAATATTAATTTTAATAACATTAACTTTAAAAATCTTTTCGATATTTTTTTTTAAATTAGTTTTATTAGCTTCTCTTGGAACCTTAAATACAATCTTGTTTTGTTCGGACAAGTTTGTAGTTTTTTCAGTCACCATTGGTGATAAAATTTTATCGTATAAATGTATTTTATCCATTTTAAGAATATCTCTTTTCTAGTTCTTTTATTGAGCCTTCAGTAAATACAACCTTTTTAAACTTTATAATGTCAAAAGCGCTAAAATGGTTGATATCAGTAACTTTAACATTTGGAATATTTCTCATGGATTTTTCGACTTTTTCTTTTGAAGTTTTGTCTAAAATTATTAATGAATGAGTTAATTCAAATTTTTTAATGATTAAATGCATTTCCTTAGTTTTTTTTATTTCTTTAGTAAAATCACTAAAAATTAATAAATTATTAAGTTTATTTTTTTCAGTAATTAGTGATGCTATACTTAGTTTTTTCTCACTTTTATTAAGTTTTCTTTTTTTATAGGCAAGTTCACCTTTGGGGCCGTGTGCTACACCACCACCAACAAATATTGGTGCTTTTCTACTAGCATGACGTGCTCCACCAGTTCCTTTTTGGGCATAAATTTTTGATGTAGATCCTGCAATTTCGTTTTGTTGTTTAGTTTTAGCGTGTCTACCTTTATAGTTAGCATTAGTTTTATATAAAACATTATCTACTAATTTCTTATTTATTTTTGCTGAAAAAATTTTATCTAAAACCTCAATAGAATCTTTTTTACCGTCTAAATTTATTTTATCTATTTTCATTATCTTTTCTTTTTATCTGGTGTTTTTTTAGCTTCTTCAGCAGCTACAATTTTCTCTTTAATAGTCATTTTATTAATAACTTTAACTGATTTTTTAACTAATATTTCTGAATTTTTTGAACCAGGTATTGATCCTTTTACATATAATAATTCATTTTCTAAATCAGTTTTAATAATCTCTAAATTTTGCATAGTTCTAATTCTGTCACCCATATGACCAGCCATTTTTTTTCCTTTAAAAACTTTACCTGGATCTTGTCTTTGACCAGTTGAACCATGTGATCTGTGCGAAACCGACACACCGTGAGTAGCTCTTAAACCACCAAAGTTATGTCTTTTCATTGCACCAGCAAAACCTTTACCAATAGTTTTTGAGGTAGTATCAACAAATTTTACCTCATTAAAAATTTCTAAACCAAATTCATTACCTTCTTTGTATATTTCTGTATCTTTTACTCTAAATTCTTTTAATTTCTTTTTGGCTTCAGTATTCTTCTTTGCATACATGCCCTTCATAGCTTTTGTTAGTTTTGAACTTTTAATATTACCAAAACCCAATTGCACCGCTTTATATCCGCGCTTATCTTCTTCAATAACACTTATAACTCTAGCTTTTTCCATCTTAATTACAGTAACAGGAACTAAACGACCAGTTTTATAAAACTCTCTAGTCATACCTATTTTTTTTCCAACTAATGCTATTTCAGTCATAATTAAATTTTTATCTCCACATCAACACCCGATGCTAAATCTAGTTTCATTAAAGCTTCTACGGTTTGAGGTGTAGGTTCAATAATATCAATTAACCTTTTGTGAGTTCTTGTTTCGAACTGCTCTCTGCTTTTTTTATCAATGTGCGGTCCTTTTAAAACTGTATATTTTTCAATTTTTGTTGGTAGTGGTATTGGACCTTTAACTGTTGCGCCTGTTCTCTTAACTGTATTAACGATCTCTTCAGTAGATGCGTCTAATATTTTGTTGTCATAAGCTCTTAATTTAATTCTAATATTTTGTTTTTCCATAATTATTATCCAGCAATCTTTTTAGTTACTTCATCCTGCACATTCTGTGGGACTTTAGAATAATGATCAAAGAACATTGAGTATTGAGCTCTTCCTTGAGACATTGATCTTAAATTGTTTATATATCCAAACATGTTAGCTAAAGGAACCATTGCTGTTATTACAGTTGCATTTCCTCTACTTTCTTGTTCACTTATTTGACCTCTTCTACTATTTAAGTCACCAATAACATCGCCCATGTAATCTTCAGGAGTTACTACTTCAACTCTCATTACTGGTTCTAATAATTTTAATCCACCTCTAGTGCAAGCTTCTTTAAAACAAGCTCTACCCGCTAGTTCAAATGCAAGAACACTTGAGTCAACATCGTGGTGTAATCCATCTAAAATTGTAACCTTATAATCAATCAATGGGAACCCAGCTAAAATTCCACCATCCGATATCGTTTCAATACCTTTTTCAACTCCAGGGATAAACTCTTTAGGGATTGATCCACCTTTAATTTTACTATCAACTTCCCTGCCTTTGCCTGGTTCTTGAGGTTCAACTAAAAGTTTAACTTTTGCAAACTGTCCAGCACCACCACTTTGTTTTTTATGTGTGTACTCAAACTCAGAAGCATTTTGAATAGTTTCTCGATAAGCAACTTGTGGCGCACCAATATTTGCTTCAACATTAAATTCTCTTTTCATACGATCAACAATAATATCTAAGTGTAATTCACCCATACCTTTGATAATTGTTTGACCAGATTCTTCATCTGAAGTTACTCTAAATGAAGGGTCTTCTTTTGCTAATCTAGCTAAAGCTTCACCCATTTTTTCTTGGTCAGCTTTTGTTTTAGGCTCTACAGCAATTTCAATCACTGGTTCTGGGAATTCCATTGGTTCCAATAAAACTTGGTTATTCTCATCACATAATGTGTGACCTGTTATTGTGAACTTAAGACCCGCTAAAGCAACAATATCCCCTGCGTTTGCCTCTTTAATATCTTCTCTAGAGTTTGCATGCATTAAAAGCATTCTTCCTACTCTTTCCTCTTTTTCTTTTGACGTATTATAAACCGCTGTTCCAGTTTTAATTGTTCCAGAATAAATTCTTATAAAAGTTAATGATCCAACGAATGGATCATTAGCAACTTTAAAAGCTAGAGCAGAAAAACCAGCTCCATCTTCAAATTTCATTTCAACAACATCTTCAGTTCCAGGTTTTGTTCCATTTATAGAACCAATATCAATCGGGCTTGGCAAATAATTAATAACTGCGTCAAGAAGTGGTTGAACACCTTTGTTTTTAAAAGCAGATCCCGTAGTTATTGGAACAAAACTAAAGTTTAGAGTTCCTTTTCTTATGCATTTAACTAAATCTTCTTCTTTAATCTCTTCGCCATTTAAATAGCTTTCCATTAATTTCTCATCTTGCTCAACTGCAGTTTCAACAAGTTCAGTTCTATATTTTTGACAAATTTCTTTTAAATCAGCAGGAATTTCTTTATATTCCCACTCAGCACCCAATGCTTCATTTTTCCAAACTTGTGCTTTCATCTTAACTAAGTCAACAACACCCGATAAATCTGCTTCTATACCAATTGGAATTTGTATTACTAAAGGTTTGCAACCAAGTCTATCTCTAATCATATCTACACATCTGTAGAAGTCAGCACCAGTTCTATCTAACTTATTAACAAAACAAATTCTTGGAACTTTATATTTGTCAGCTTGTCTCCATACTGTTTCTGACTGAGGTTCAACACCGGCAACACCATCAAAAACGCATACTGCACCATCTAAAACTTTTAAAGATCTTTCAACTTCGATAGTAAAATCTACGTGACCAGGGGTATCAATAATATTAATTCTATGATCATTCCAAAAACAAGTAGTTGCAGCCGATGTAATTGTAATTCCTCTTTCCTGCTCTTGTTCCATCCAGTCCATAGTTGCTGCACCATCGTGGACTTCACCAATTTTGTGACTTTTTCCAGTATAATATAAAATTCGTTCGGTAGTAGTGGTTTTGCCAGCATCAATATGTGCCATGATTCCAATGTTTCTATATGTATCTAATGTATTCGTTCTAGCCATAATTTTTTACCACCTAAAATGAGCAAAAGCTTTATTCGACTCTGCCATTTTATGCACATCTTCTCTTTTTTTAACTGCTGATCCTTTTTTTTCATAAGCATCATACAGTTCATTAAAAATTTTATCAGACATATGTTTGTCTTTTCTTTTTCTTGAAGCATCAACTAACCATCTAATTGCTAAAGCTTGGGCTCTGTTAGATTTTACTTCAACAGGGACTTGGTAAGTTGCACCACCAACTCTACGAGATCTAACTTCTACAGTAGGTTTAATATTATTAATTGCTTCGTTGAATACATTTATTGGCTCTTCTTTTGTTTTTGATTTAATTTTTTCAATTGCTTCATAAACTATTTTTTCAGCAACAACTTTTTTTCCATCATACATAATTGAATTAATTAATTTAGGAATAATAGTTGATTTAAAGATTGGGTCTGGCGTAACAACTTTTTTTGGTTGTGTTTTTTTTCTAGACATAATTATTTACCTTTTTTAGTTCCATACAAAGATCTACGTTTTTTTCTATTTGCAACCGCCTGTGTATCTAGATTTCCTCTAAGAATATGATAACGAACACCAGGTAAATCTTTGACACGACCACCTCTAATTAAAACAACTGAGTGCTCTTGAAGATTGTGTCCTTCTCCACCAATATAAGCTGTGACTTCAAAGCCATTTGAAAGTCTAACTCTTGCAACTTTTCTTAATGCTGAGTTGGGCTTCTTGGGGGTTGTTGTATAAACTTTTAGACACACACCTCTTTTTAAAGGTTGCTTTTCTAATGCGGGAACTTTGTTCCTTGCAACTGGTTTAGTTCGTTTCTTTCTTAACAACTGATTAATAGTTGGCATAAATTTTTTAATTAATTAATTTATTTTTGAATGAAAATAACTGACAGGTTATTTTATGGCAGCGTTTAGTTCCATAAAGTAGGTACTACATTCCAACCAAAAACATCGTCAAAATACTGTTTAATTTAACTTTGTCAAACTAAAACTACAATTTAAACGTGTTTATTTTATTGATTAGCTTGAGTTTCTGTGGCCTCAGTAGGCTCTATTTTTTCTTGATCTGACAAGAATTTGTTGTCAGCATCAATAGCATTTTTATTCCATTTATTCTTGATGTGACCAGTTCCAGCTGGGACTAACCTACCAACGATAACATTTTCTTTTAAGCCATTTAATGGGTCAACTTTACCTTTAATAGCAGCATCAGTGAGAACTCTTGTAGTTTCTTGGAATGATGCAGCAGAAATAAATGATTCAGTTTGAAGTGATGCTTTTGTAATTCCCATCAAAACTCTTTCACCAACAGCAGGATTTTTTCCTTCTCCAACAAGTTTTTCGTTTGTTATATCAAATTTAATTCTATCAATCATTTCACCTGGTAAATAAGACGAGTCTCCCGACACTTTAATCTCAACTTTTTTAAGCATCTGTCTTAAAATAGTTTCTATATGTTTATCGTTAATTATTACACCTTGTAACCTATAAACTTCTTGTACTTGGTTAACAAAATATTCTGTTAAATCCTTTATACCTAAAATTCTAAGAATATCATGAGGTAAAGGTTGTCCATCAAGTAAATATTCACCTTTTTTAATTTTTTCACCTTGATTAAAGTTTATATGTTTGCCTTTTGGAATTAGGTAGTTTGAAGGTTCCCCATCTTCAGGCTGAATAGAAATTTTTTGTTTACCTCTAACTTCTTTTCCAAATAAAACTTGTCCATCATTTTCAGCAATAATTGCACTATCTTTTGCTTTTCTTGCTTCAAATAACTCTGCAACACGAGGTAAACCTCCTGTGATATCTTTTGTTTTAGTTGTTTCTTTGGGTAATCTCGCAATAATATCGCCTGCAAATATTTTTTGACCATCTTTAACGGACAAAATTGAATCTGGCACTAGATAATATCTAGCCTCATTGTCATCTGCTTTCTTGATAACATTTCCTTTATCATCTCTTAAAGTGATTCTTGGTTTTAAATCTGTATTTTTAGATTGAGCTCTCCAGTCAATTACAGATTTAGATGAAATACCAGTTGCATCATCAGTAGTTTCTTGAATAGAAACTCCATCGATCAAATCAACATATCCTGCTATACCACTTTTTTCAGCAATAACTGGCGTAGTGTAAGGATCCCATTCACAAATCTTTTCATTTGATTTAATTTTATCATCATTTTGAAAAAATAATTTTGAACCGTAAGCTACTTTATAAACGGCAACTTGAACACCGTTGTCATCTTCAATAGAAAGTTGAGTATTTCTACCCATTACAATTAAATTTTTCTTAGAGTCTTCCAGTAAGTTGGAATTGATAATTTTTAAAGTGCCAGCTGATTTGGTAACAATTTGTGACTCTTGTTTAACAGACGCTGTTCCACCAACGTGGAAGGTTCTCATAGTTAGCTGAGTGCCAGGTTCTCCAATTGATTGGGCTGAAATCATACCAATTGCTTCACCAACATGAACCATTTTTCCTCTTGATAAATCACGTCCATAACAAGTAGCACAAACTCCTTTTTTAGAGCTACACGTCATTACAGAATAGGCTTTGATAAATTTAACACCTGCTGCATCAATTTTATCGCATCCAGCTTCATCAATCATTAAATCTTTTTTGATCACAATTTCACCAGTGATAGGATTTTTAACATCAAATGCTGTTACTCTTCCTAGTGCTCTTTCAGATAAACTAACAACAACATTTCCACCCTCAAGAATCTCACCTAACTCAATAAAACCAGGGTTATCACATTTTATTTTAGAGATTGTAAGGTCTTGTGCAACATCACAAAGTCTTCTAGTTAAATATCCAGAACTGGCTGTTTTTAAGGCAGTATCTGCTAGACCTTTTCTTGCTCCATGTGTTGAGTTAAAATACTCAAGAGCTGTAAGACCTTCTTTAAAATTAGAAATAATTGGGGTTTCTATAATTTCACCAGAAGGTTTTGCAATCAATCCTCTCATTCCAGCTAACTGTTTCATCTGTGCGGCCGAACCTCTAGCACCACTGTCTGCCATCATAAAGACAGAGTTAATTTTCATTCCATCTGGAGTACTTTCTGTTGCAGAAATTCCCCTCATCATTTCACCTGCTACTTTATCTGTGCATTTTGACCAAGCATCAACTACTTTGTTATATTTTTCACCTCTAGTAATTAATCCTTCCGAATATTGATTTTCATAATCAGCAATTAATTTTTTAGTGTCTTCAATTAGCTGGCCTTTGTTTGTAGGAATAACTAAGTCATCTTTACCAAAAGAGATACCTGCTTTAAATGCATGTTTAAAACCTAAATCTTTTAAATGATCACAAAAAATAACTGTAGTTTTTTGACCACAAAATCTAAATACACTATCTATGATTTCAGAGACCGTTTTCTTTGGTAGTAGCCTGTCTATCATTGAAAATGTAATATCTTTATTTTTTGGTAACAAATTTGCTAATAAAAATCTTCCTGCAGTTGTTGTATGTTTTTCAACTTTTTTGTTTCCTTTTTCATCTACTGTTTCAAATCTAGAAACAATAGTTGAGTGTACTTTTATTTGACCAGTTGATAAGGCATGCTCAATTTCATTATTATTTATAAAATAACCATCCGGCTTTTCAGTTTGAAAAGGAGCTTGAGATAAGTAATAAAGACCTAAAATCATATCCTGACTTGGTACAATGATCGGCTTTCCGTTTGATGGACTTAAAATATTATTTGTTGATAACATTAGAATTCTTGCTTCTAATTGAGCCTCTAAACTCAATGGTACGTGTACTGCCATTTGGTCACCATCAAAGTCTGCATTGAAGGCTGCACAACATAATGGATGTAATTCAATGGCATCACCTTCTATTAGCTTAGGCTCAAATGCTTGAACACCCAATCTATGAAGTGTTGGAGCACGGTTAAGTAATACTGGGTGTTCTCTAACAATTAATTCAAGTGCGTCCCAAACTGCATTGGTTTCTTTTTCAACTAGTTTTTTTGCTTGCTTAATAGTTGATGCTAATCCTAACTTATTTAATCTTGCATATAAAAAGGGTTTAAAAAGCTCTAAAGCCATCTTTTTTGGCAATCCACACTCATGTAGTTTAAGATCAGGCCCAACAACAATTACTGATCTACCTGAATAATCTACTCTTTTTCCTAATAAGTTTTGTCTAAATCTACCTTGTTTACCTTTTAACATTTCAGCTAAAGATTTAAGAGGTCTTTTACCAGTACCTGTTATTACTCTACCTCTTCTACCGTTATCAAATAAAGCATCTACTGATTCTTGCAGCATTCTTTTTTCATTTCTAACAATAATGTCAGGAGCTTTAAGGTCCATTAGTCTTTTTAAACGATTATTTCTGTTAATAACTCTTCTATAAAGATCGTTTAAATCAGATGTAGCAAATCTTCCACCATCTAATGGAACTAGCGGTCTTAACTCAGGTGGGATTACAGGAATAACAGTTAAAATCATCCATTCAGGCTTCTGCCCTGTTTCAATAAATGACTCAATTAATTTAAGTCTTTTAATAGATCTTTCTTCGTTAACTTTAGATTTAGTTTCTTTAATAGTATTAATTAAAGCTTTTCTTTCCAATTCAAGGTCCATTGATTTTAAGATGTTAAGAATAGCCTCAGCTCCAATCCCAGCTTCAAAAGACTCTTCACCAAATTCATCTTGATATTTTGCTAGTTCTTCTTCGTTTAAAAGCTGATGTTTTTGTAAAGTTGTCATACCTGGTTCTATAACTATAAAGTTTTCAAAATATAAAACTCTTTCAACTTCTTTAAGTTTCATATCAACTGCTAGGGATATTCTGCTTGGAAGAGATTTTAAAAACCAAATGTGTGCAACAGGTGTAGCCAAGTTAATGTGGCCCATTCTTTCTCTACGTACATTTGATTTTGTGACTTCAACTCCACATTTTTCACAGATAATGCCTCTGAATTTCATTCTTTTGTATTTACCACATAAACATTCGTAATCTTTTATTGGACCAAAAATTCGTGCACAAAATAAGCCATCCTTTTCAGGTCTAAAAGTTCTATAATTAATAGTCTCTGGCTTTTTAATTTCGCCATAAGTCCAAGACTTAATTTTTTCAGGACTTGCTAGTGTAATTTTAATACTGCTAAAATTTTGGGCTTCTGAAATTTCACTGTTTTTAAATAAATCTGTTAATTCTTTTTTCATATCTAATTTAACTCTATGTTAAGTGCTAATGATTTAATTTCCTTAACTAACACATTAAACAATTCAGGTATTCCAAATTCAAAGTTTTCTTCACCTTTAACTATAGTTTCGTAAACTTTAACTCTGCCAGCTACATCATCAGATTTAACAGTCAAGATTTCCTGTAAGGTATAAGAAGCACCATAAGCTTCGAGCGCCCAAACTTCCATTTCACCAAATCTTTGTCCTCCTAATTGAGCTTTACCACCTAAAGGCTGCTGTGTAACAAGACTATATGGTCCTGTAGATCTGGCATGAATTTTATCTTCAACAAGGTGATGAAGTTTTAACATATAAATAATTCCAACTGTTACGGGTCTATCAAACATTTCCCCTGTTCTTCCATCCCATAAATTAGTTTGTCCAGAAGTAGGTAATTTTGCAAGTTGAAGCATTTCTGAAACATCTTTTTCTTTTGCTCCATCAAACACAGGAGTTGATATAGCTATACCATTTTGTAAATTTTCACATAAATCTGCAAATTCAGTTTTGTTTAGTTTGTCAATACCATCATCAAAAACTTCTTTTCCATAAACAGATGTTAAAAAAGAAGAAATTTTTTGAGTCTTTTCAAACTTTTTATTATTTTCATTTACTAATCTTTTTACTTCTTCGCCAAATTCTTTACAGGCCCAACCTAGGTGTGTTTCTAAAATTTGTCCAACATTCATACGACTTGGAACACCTAGGGGATTTAACACAATATCAACTGGTCTTCCATCTTCTCTATAAGGCATGTCTTCGACAGGAACAATTTTACTAACTACACCTTTATTGCCATGTCTTCCTGACATTTTATCACCTGGTCGTAATCTTCTCTTAATTGCAACAAAAACCTTAACCATTTTCATAACACTAGGTAATAAGTCATCACCACTTCTAATTTTAAGAACTTTATCTTCAAATCGTTCTAAAATATCTTGCTTAGCTGTATTGTATTGGTCTTTTAGTTGAGCAACACTTGCTTCGTCATTAACGTTTCCTACTGTAATTTTAAAGAGATCGTTAATACTAATTTTATTTATAGTATCCAAATCAAGTTTTGTCCCTATCTCTAAATCTTTAATTTTTTTATTTATTGAGGCACCTGAAAGAATCTGATTAGCTCTTTGCTTAATACTTCTTTCTAAAATTTCTTCTTCAACAATCTTATCCTGTTGAACAGTTTCGATTTCTGCTCTTTCAATAGTTATGGATCTTTCATCTTTTTCAATTCCATGTCTATTAAAAACTCTAACATCAACAATCGTTCCACTGCTTCCTCTTGACATTTTTAATGATGTGTCAGTTACATCAATAGCTTTTTCTCCAAAAATTGATCTTAGTAATTTTTCTTCTGGCCCTGATGCAAAGTCACCTTTTGGTGTAACTTTACCTACAAGAATATCACCAGCTTTAACTTCAGCGCCAATATAAACTATACCTGACTCATCAAGGTTTTTTAATGCCTCTTCATTTACATTTGGAATATCTCTTGTTATTTCTTCTTCACCTAACTTTGTATCTCTAGCCATAACCTCATATTCAACAATATGAACAGAAGTAAAGACATCATCTGTTACACATCTTTCAGAGATTAAAATTGAATCTTCAAAATTGTAACCTTGCCAAGGCATAAATGCTACTGTTACATTTTTTCCTAATGCTAGCTCACCTAACTTAGTTGATGGCCCATCAGCAATAATGTCACCTACTTTAACTTTATCACCAACTCTAACTAATGGTTTTTGATTTATGCAAGTATTTTGGTTAGATCTTTTGAATTTTTGCAAGTTATAAATGTCAACACCAGATTTTGTAAAATCTGTTTCTTCGGTAGCTTTAATAACAATTCTTTTACCGTCGATCTTATCAACTGTACCATCACGGTCAGCAACAATAGTAACACCAGAATCAAGTGCTACATCACTTTCTATGCCAGTTCCCACTAGTGGGGATTCGGGCTTTAATAATGGTACAGCCTGTCGCATCATGTTAGATCCCATAAGAGCTCTGTTTGCATCATCATTTTCTAAAAAGGGTATTAATGAAGCAGCAACAGAAACTAATTGTTTTGGAGATACGTCAATATAATCTATATTTTTTGGATTTGATAAAACGAAATTCAAGTTCTCTCTGCAAGGAACAAGTTCTTCTAAAATTTTACCATTTTTATCTATTTTAGCATTTGCTTGTGCAATTGTATATTTTGTCTCTTCCATAGCAGATAAATATTCAACTTTATCTTCTACAATACCATCTTTAACTTTCTTATATGGGCTTTCAATAAATCCATATTTGTTAATTTTTGCATATGTGGATAAACTATTAATCAAACCAATATTTGGCCCCTCAGGAGTTTCAATCGGACAAATTCTGCCGTAGTGAGTTGGGTGAACATCACGAACTTCAAAACCAGCTCTTTCTCTTGTTAAACCACCTGGTCCCAAAGCAGAAACCCTTCTTTTATGAGTTATTTCAGATAAAGGATTTGTTTGATCCATAAATTGTGAAAGTTGAGAACTTACAAAAAAATCTTTTAAAGAAACGGTTAATGGCTTTGCATTTATTAAATCTTGAGGCATGGCAGATTCTATATCAAGAGTTGTCATTTTTTCCTTAATGGCTCTTTCCATTCTATAAACTCCTATACGCGCTTGGTTTTCCACAAGTTCACCAACAGATCTTACTCTTCTATTTCCTAAATGATCAATGTCATCAACCTCATCTTTACCATCACGCAAATCTAACATTTTGTGGATAATTGCTATAATATCGTCATTTCTTAAAATTGTAACTTTATCTGAACACTCTAAATTTAATCTTGAATTCATTTTCACTCTACCTACATCAGAAAGATCATATCTGTCTGAGCTAAAAAATAAATTATTAAAAATTTGTGTAGCAATTTCTACAGTTGGTGGTTCACCTGGTCTTAAAACTTTATAGATTTCTGTAATTGCGTCTTCCTTATTATTGTTTTTATCATTTAATAAAGTTGTTAGTAGATACGGTCCTTTATTGATTGAATTTGTAATTGAAATTTCAATCGTAGATATACTGGCTTCTAAAATCTGTTTTATAATTGTATCATTTAATTCAGTACCAATTCCAAAGGTACCCTCTTCTTCATCATCACTAACTTTAACCTCTCTATGTAAATATTTTCCATAAAGAGATTCTTGAGAAACTAAGATATCTTTTAGTCCATCACTAGCTAACTTTTTTGCTGATAAGTAATTAATCTTATCACCTAATTTAATAACAATATTACCAGTTTTGGGATCAATCACCTCTTCAGAAAAATTTTTAGCTTTGTAATTTTCTGGGTTAAATTTTGTCTTCCATTTTCCTGTTTTAGTATCAAATGAATAACTTTCTTTACCATAAAATTCATCAGCAATTTCAGGCTTAGTAAACCCTAAGGCCATCAATAGAGTTGAACCAAATATTTTTTTCTTTCTGTCTATTTTAAAATATAAAAAATCTTTAACATCATACTCTAAATCTAGCCATGAACCCCTATTTGGAATAACTCTACAATTGAATAAAAGTTTGCCACTCGCGTGTGACTTGCCTTTATCATGATCAAAGAAAACGCCAGGACTTCTGTGCATTTGGTTTACTACAACTCTTTGAACACCGTTTGTTATAAATGTTCCACTATCTGTCATCATAGGAACTTCCCCCATATAAACTTCTTGCTCTTTTGCAGATAAAATATCTTTTGTATTGTTTTCTTGATCTATCTCGTAGACAACTAGCCTCAAAATACATTTTAGTGCAGATGTGAAAGACAGACCTCTTTGAATGCATTCCTCTGTATCAAACTTAGGTTTTTCTAGATTGTAAGAAACATATTCTAATGTAGCCTTATCATTAAGATCTTCAATTGGAAAAATACTTTTAAAAACTCTATCAAAACCTTTTGATAAATCACCAGCTTCAGTATCAAAATCCGTAAGCTGTTTATAGGAATTTTTTTGAACTTCAATTAAGTTTGGAATAGATAAAGTTTCAGCTAACTTTCCAAAGCTTTTTCTAACATTTTTCTTTTGAGTAAAAGATAGTTGCATTTATAAATAGTTACCGATTAAATATCAATCAGTAATTAGGTTCTTTCTAATTAATTTATTTAAGTTCTACTTTTGCGCCTGCTGCTTCTAATTTAGTCTTAAGTTCTTCAGCATCTTTTTTATTAACACCAGATTTTACTTCTTTTGGTGCACCTTCAACAAGATCTTTTGCTTCTTTTAAGCCTAAAGATGTTGCGGCTCTAACTTCTTTAATAACATTAATTTTTTTATCACCAGCTGAAATTAACATAACTGTAAAATCATCTTTAGCTTCTTCAGCTGCTCCACCCACTGCTGCTGCTGGTGCTGCTGCAGCCATAGCTGTAACACCCCATTTTTCTTCAAGTTGTTTTGAAAGTTCAGCTGCTTCAACAACAGTTAAACTTGATAAGTCTTCAATAATTTTATTTAGATCTGGCATATTTTTTTTACTCTTTAGGTTGTTTTTTAAGAATTTTCTGGGCTCAAAGTACTCATTTTTTCGGAACGTGCAAGTAAAATACTTACAAATTTTGATGCTGGTGCTGATAAAATTCCAACAATATTAGCTCTTGCCTCATCTAGTGTTGGTAAATTAGCTACATTTTGTACTCCAGTTTGGTCTAAAATATCACTACCCATGATTCCACCTAAAAGTTTTAGGTTTTCATTGTTTTTTGCAAATTTTGATAAAATTCTAGCGGACATAATTGCATCATCTGAGAAAGCAACAGCTGTAGCACCAGTAAACAGATTAGAAAGATCCTTACACTTCGTTTTTTCAAGTGCTAGCTTAGTTATTCTATTTTTAGTAATCTTAAATT
Source organism: Candidatus Pelagibacter sp. Uisw_092 (assembly GCF_047729545.1). Lineage (GTDB taxonomy): Bacteria > Pseudomonadota > Alphaproteobacteria > Pelagibacterales > Pelagibacteraceae > Pelagibacter. The sequence goes on from NZ_CP159824.1 coordinate 696,625, forward strand.
TAATCCCATGCTCTCTCATTTGAGCTCTTAATTCATCAAGTTGAGACATAGTAAGACCCTGATAATGAGTAACCAATATAGCTTCATTATTTTGAAATTGAGATTCCATCTCAGCGATGTAATTCTTTTTTTGATCCTTGTTCATCATAACTATATCACTTTTCCTAGTTTAACTTTGTAAGATACACCCATACTAGACGTTATAAAAGTATTCTTAATTAAATCACCTTTTAAAGTAAGGTTACCTTTTTCTTTTTCTAAAGTATCCAGAATAGCATAATAATTTTTTAATAGCTGATCATCATGAAATGATTTTTTTCCAATACTAACACCAATATTTCCATCTTTATCATTTCTAATTTCTGCTTGACCAGACTTGGCATCAGTCACTGCTTGCTTCACATCGTCAGAAACAGATCCAAGTTTTGGATTTGGCATTAGACCTTTTGGTCCTAAAACTTTTCCAAGTTTTGAAAGTTTAACCATCATTCCAGGTGTACAAATTAATTTTTCAAAATTAAGTTCACCCGCTTTAATTTTATCAATAAAATCATCGCTACCAACTATGTCTGCGCCTGCTTCTTTAGCTTCTTGTGCTTTAGCGTCTTCACAAACAACGGCAACTTTTACTTTTTTCCCATTTCCACCTGGTAAATTTACTACAGTCCTAATATTAACTTCACCTTTTTTTTGCTTGTTGTTAACCTGAAAAGATAAATCGATTGATTCATCAAATTTTGTTGTGCAATTTTTTTTTACATCTGCCAACAGTTTTTCCACTAACTCAGAATTTAAGTTTTTAGTTTTCTCAGGTAATTTTTTAAATCTTTTTGATTTCATTAATCTTTAACCTCTATCCCCATTGACCTTGCTGAGCCAGCAATAATTTTTACTGCCTGTTCTAAACTATGAGCGTTAAGGTCCTTCATTTTTTGTGTTGCTATTTCTTCAGCTTGTTTTTTTGTAATTGATCCAGCTATAACTCTACCTGGTTCTTTTGAGCCACCTTTTAATTTTGCAGCTTCTTTTATAAAGTGAGATGCTGGAGGTGATTTAATTTCAAAATCAAACTTTTTATCTTTATAAACTGTAATAATTACTGGAATTGGTTTACCTGCAAAAGCTTTGGTTTTATCATTAAAAGCTTTACAGAATTCCATTATGTTAATACCACGTTGTCCTAAAGCTGGACCAACTGGTGGTGCAGGATTAGCTTGCCCACCCATAATTTGTAACTTTATATATCCACTAATTTCTCTTGCCATTAACTTACTTTCTCTACTTGGTTATACTCTAAATCAACTGGCGTTGGCCTTCCAAATATTGACACTGATACCTTAAGTCTTAATTTTTCTTCATCAATATCTTCAACCATACCATTAAATGATGCAAAAGGACCATCAATTACCTGAACTTTTTCACCAATGCTGTATTCTATACCAGATTTTGGCTGAGCTACACCATCTTTTATTTGGCCTAAAATCTTTTCAATTTCTTTGTCTGATACTGGGACAGGAATACCTTTAGATCCTAAAAACCCACTTACTCTCTTTAAGTTTTTAATCATATGGTAAAGATCATTATTCATTTCACTCTTTATTAATACGTAACCAGGAAAATATTTCTTTTTTCTCTGAATTCTCTTCCCTCTTTTAACTTCAGTTACATCGTGTGTTGGAACTACAATTTCTTCAATTTTATCAGAAATATTTGCTTTTTCTGCTTCTTCTTTAATTAGACCAGCAACTTTATTTTCAAAGTTTGAGTGGGATTGAACAATGTACCAATTTTTCATTAAATACTTACCTTTAGTAAAACTTCCAACAAAAATTTAAGAACTTGATCAAGAAGCAAAAAGAAAAGAGACATAATTACTGCCATAGCAAATACCATCAATGCACCTTGTATTGTCTCTTTTCCAGTGGGCCAAGAAACTTTAAAGGCTTCTTGTTTGACTTCTTGTATAAATTTCATTGGGTTTTTCATAATATATTATTCAGCTTATTGGCAGGAGCGGAGGGACTCGAACCCTCAGCCTCCGGTTTTGGAGACCGGCGCTCTACCAATTGAGCTACACTCCTATAGAAGTTTACTCTATAATTTTTGTTACTACTCCAGCCCCAACTGTTCTTCCACCTTCACGAATGGCAAAATTTAGTTTTTCACTCATTGCAATTGGAGTAATCAAGGTAACAGTGAATTTAGCATCATCACCTGGCATAACCATTTCTGTTCCAGCTGGTAATGTTACTTCACCTGTCACGTCTGTTGTTCTAAAATAAAACTGAGGTCTGTATTTAGTAAAGAAAGGAGTGTGTCTTCCACCTTCATCTTTTTTTAGTACATATGCCTGAGCTTCAAATTTAGTGTGGGGAGTAATTGAGCCAGTTTTACAAAGAACTTGTCCTCTTTGAATATCATCTCTCTCAACACCTCTTAATAGAATACCAACATTATCTCCTGCTTCTCCAGAATCTAAAAGTTTTCTAAACATCTCAACACCAGTACAAACTGATTTTTTAGTTTCAGTGACACCAACAATTTCAACTTCTTCACCAGTTTTAATAACACCAGATTCAATTCTGCCAGTTGCAACTGTTCCTCTTCCTGAAATTGAAAAAACATCCTCAACAGGCATTAGAAATGGTTTATCAACATCTCTGGCAGGTTGAGGAATAAATTCATCAACTGCTTTCATTAGTTCCAATATAGAATTTTTTCCTATTTCTTCATCTCTACCTTCAACAGCCGCTAATGCTGATCCTTTAATGATAGGAGTTGTTTCACCAGGATATTTGTAAGAAGTTAAAAGTTCTCTAATTTCTTCTTCTACAAGTTCGATCATATCTTTATCGTCTACTTGGTCAACTTTATTTAAGTAAACAACGATCGAAGGAATACCAACTTGTCTTCCTAGAAGAATGTGCTCTCTAGTTTGAGGCATAGGGCCGTCTGCAGCATTAACTACTAAAATTGCACCATCCATTTGAGCTGCACCTGTAATCATATTTTTTACATAGTCAGCGTGACCTGGACAATCAACGTGTGCGTAATGTCTCTTCTCAGTTTCATACTCAACGTGAGCAGTAGAAATTGTAATTCCTCTTTCTTTTTCTTCAGGTGCTTTGTCAATCTGATCGTAAGCAACCGCTTTTGCTCCACCGGTTTCAGCCAACGTAATTGTGATCGCTGCAGTTAAAGTTGTTTTACCATGATCAACATGACCAATTGTTCCAATGTTACAGTGTGGTTTGTTTCTTACGAACTTTTCTTTTGACATTACTTTTTTACCTCAGTTTAGTTTTATTAATAATTTCTTTTTTCTTGGAGCGGGTAAAGAGAATCGAACTCTTACATCCAGCTTGGAAGGCTAGCGTTCTACCATTGAACTACACCCGCACAACATCAAGAATAACACTCCATTGTTATTAAAAAATTTATTGAATGGTGGAGGGGGAAAGATTCGAACTTTCGAAGACCGAAGTCAACGGGTTTACAGCCCGCCCCATTTGACCGCTCTGGAACCCCTCCTTATTGGGGAAGTGTCCCCTGTTCAATAAAAGCTTCAAACAACATGCGTTTTATATATTTTTCTTATGCAATTGCAACACGAGATTTACTAGGAAAAGACGTTAAAATACGTATAAAACTAACCAATATATATGAATAAATCATCATTTTTAATCGTAGGTCAACATGCCGTTATTGAGGCTCTTAGAAACCCTAAAAGAAAGGTTTTAAAAGTTTTTTTAACAGAAGAAAGTAAAAAAAATATTCATCGAAAAAATCCAAAAAAGAATGTCCTTGAAGATGTAAAAGTTTATTTTAAATCAAAAAAAGAATTAGACAAATACACTTCAAAAGATCAAATGATGCATGGAGGTTATATTGCTGAGGTTGAACATTTAGATCAACCTGAATTAAAAGAATTCATAAAAAAAAAAACGATCTAACATTTGTTTGTATTGATGAGGTAACTGATCCAAGAAATATTGGCTCATTAATAAGAAGTGCTGCTTCTTTTGATATTGATGGTTTAATAGTTAAAGAAAGACAATTCCCCTCTGATAGCAAACTAATGTACAAAGCAGCAAGTGGCTGTATGGAACATTTAAATATATTTGAAGTTTCCAACATAAACTCAACACTTAAAAATTTAAGAGAAAAAAACTTTTGGGTTTATGGTTTTGATGCAAAGGGAGATAAAAATTTTGTAGATATTAAATGGACTGGAAAAAATGTTCTTTTATTTGGCTCTGAAGGGTTTGGTATGAGGGAACATACGGGTAAATATACGGATTTTTTAGTAAAGATTGATATAAATAAAGATGTTGAAAGCTTAAATATCTCAAATAGTGCAGCAATTGTATTTCATCATTTAAGTTATTTAAAAAAAAATTCTTGATTAGTTTAAGATTTCTTAATAGAAACCAATTATGCCCTTGTAGCTCAGCTGGTAGAGCAATTGATTTGTAATCAATAGGTCCGCGGTTCAACTCCGTGCGGGGGCACCACACAATCCTTTACTTATTTCACTTTTTTTTTCTTTTGTCAGCCATCTTTATTTTAATAGCCATATGATTATTTAACCAAAAATTAATATTAAAACCTATTTAAATAATTATATTTCCACTAAATATTAAATATCATTCTACATCGTGTGTTTAATTGGATTGTGTTTAATAGTTTAAATATTAATGAAGTTAAAAAAAGTTTAAAAAGATCTCTACTTAATTAAATAAGTTTAAAATAGCTGAACACTTGTAGAACTTTATCTAATTCTGCGGTATAATAATTTCTCTAATCACCGCAATCATTTCAGCTATCAGCTGACCATCAAAAAATAAATTTAACAATTTAAAGTGTCAAAATTATGTTTTTGAAAATGATAAAAATACTCTGTTTTATGGGCATACATGACTACAAAACGTTAAATATTGAGTTTGGTTTTGGACCAACAGATAGAGTTACAACACTTGAGTGCAAAAGATGTGGCTACACTACAATTAAAGGAGGTTAATAAAAAATACTTGTCATGAAAAGTATTGAAAGAAATATAGATATAAGAAGATATCTTAACTGGTCAAGAATAGTTAAGGGCAAACCCATACATATAAGATTGTATGAATTAATTTATTACGAATTACTTATAATGTGGTTTGAGATGAATAAGCCTCCTTTAAGAAGATTAATTTATGAAACTATTAACTCTCAAGACTTTGAAGAAAAATTTGTTAGAGGAAAAGTTTTTCAAAAATATATAGATGAAGTTTTAGAAACACCATGTGAAGATGGTTCTGGATATTATAACCCTGACTCAAGAGAAATTCTAACAGAAGTTAATATTAAGGAATTATATGATATTAAATTTTTGATAAAAGATGAGTTAGATAATGTGAGAATGATTGATAGATACAACGGCATATACACATTTTGTAAAATTTATGAAAAATGGTGTTTAGAAAAAAAGCTAAACAGGTTGAAGATATAACAAAAAAAGAAAGATTTGATGTAACATCAGATCTGCCATTAAAGATTTCAAAGTAAATTTAGAATAACTGCGATCAGAATAAGCAAATGAGGTTGAATGTTTTATCAATTTTAAATGTCACAGTTAGAGTTATAAGCAATATAATATTAAACCATAACAGGCCTAAAATTATAATTGATAATATGTTCTTTGAAATGGCCTAAGAAGTATATTTTTTATTATTAAAATTTTATTATTTATTTATAAAATCTCTTAAATGTTGATTTTCATCTTTATACTGTTCAATAATATGATTTACCACATCTCCAATAGACACAATGCCTAATAGTTTTTTTTCTTCTATTATAGGGATATGTCTAATTTTATGATTAGAAATTATTTCCATTAATTCTGTAACAGAAGTGTTTAGATTACAAGATATTATATTTGTAGTCATTATTTTGGTAACCAGTAATTCACTGCTGAATTCATCTTTATAAATATATCGAGCAAGATCTCTCTCAGAAATAATTCCAATTACACTTTTATCGTGTTCACTTAATACCGGCATCACACCGACGTTATGTGTTTGAAGTTTGTTGCTTGCTGTCTTTAATGTATCTTTTTCAGTTAATGTAAAACATTCTCTATTAGAAAGTTTTGTAACAAGTTTTCTCGCCATTTTTATATTATATGCTTATTTTATTACCATTAAGATCCTAGCACAAAAATGTTACTCGTAGATAGGTTTTAATTTCGTTCAAACTTCAAATTTTTGCTCTATCAACTTGTTGCTAACTAAGAATTATAGAATAACCCCACTTATTTTTTTGACAGCTCATCTTTCATAACTAATTTAAGCTTCTTTAAGGTTCTTAAATCGTACCAACTTTTAGGTCCTCTTTTTGAGCTTCTTTGTTTTTCAGCAACAGTTACTTTTTTTTTAAGATCTTTGTGTTTTTCTTTTATTTTCATATATTTGATCATAATCACTCTGAACAAAACAATTTATCATATTAATTTTTATTCATCTGACATTGGACAAGGTGATAATGGTTCTAATTTCTCTTGGAGTTTTTCTGATGTAGTTCGTTCTTTTTTATTTCTTTTAGATTCCTCAGAACTTTCTGCTAATTGATTTCTTTTTTTTTCAGCTTCTTCTTCTAAGAATTTTTTAAATCTTATTCCTCGAACAATCTCCATAAATTTATTATCTTGCTTAACTTTTGGATACTCCAATTAAACAATCTCTACGTATTGTGTAATTTTACTAAATTAATAATGTAAATTAATGTTAAAACTTTTTAAAATCATAGTAGACATAATTATTTTAAAATTATATTTTCTAATTTTAAGGGGGTCACCCTTTCGGTAAACTCCAAAAGAGTTCCCCTATAAGTGGCGGTCTACGCCAAAATCCATATTAATGGATTTATGTTTTCTTGATCTTAGTTAGTCTTTTATTATTTAGTCACAACCAGCTAAATTTCAGGTGGTGATAGGCTCATAATCGACCTCCTTTATTGATTGTTTAAATCATATCATCTGCAAATACCCTATTCAAAACATTTATTTTCTTTTATGTTAAATATATTTATTGAATATGGTTTAGCAGAATAATATAATTTCGAAAATTTAAACAAACCTTCTTCCCATGCTTTTTCCCGTATAAAAAATACTTTAAACCGTCTCAATTTTATTGAAGTAATTTTATATAAAGGATAATTTTCAAAAAAAATTTTATATAAATCCGAAAATTTTTTACCTTTGTCAGTTTCACTAGTAAAATTATTTCTAATTTTATTTTCTATGAATTCAAAAGAACCTTTATTCATAATTCAGCTTAACAAAATCACAAGTGATTGACTATTTTATTTATTTAAACATTCATAAATAAAACATTATTAGAGCAAGTTTTTAACAAACAGTAATGATCTATTAGAATCATGCATTGGATTTCATTCCTTTTTTCGCGTTTACGTTTTTTTTCCTTATATTCCTCTTTACGTAGACCTCTTGATTGGAAGAGGAGTGAAACCATTACCAACTACAAATTACTTAGCTTAAAAAATACAACCAACAATAGGAGTTTTGATATATGGAAATAGACCGTATTAATAAATACTGTCATGTAAGTGCTTATATAGCTTACGATAACTGTAGCCCAGTTTACAAACAAACTTTTAAATTTGAAATTAGCCCAAGCGACCATAATTCTATCGTCTGGGATAAAATAATTAGAACCCTCAAAAAAATCGGTATAAATGTGGAGCTTAAGTCTTGAAGCGGTTCCTTATCTTTGTTTCAGCCCATTTAATTCTTTTTTTAATGATAATTGCCTACCAAGCACAAGCTGAGGAAGAGTGGACGATCGATAGGTATGAAACTCTATCTTATGCGAGAGTTAGCGGTGAAGTAGTTCATGGTGATAGTTTAAATTTCTTTATAGGATCGAGAGAAAATTGTGAAACTGTCTATAATAACTTTACCTTTGTCACTTATGAAAAACCTGGTGATATATATCAACTAGAGGGTAAAAATGTTCCAATCAAAGTTAATGGAGAAGATTTTACAGCTAAAGTTCAGGCAGTTAATCCTTTTTTAATTGGGTTTAGAGTTACTTTTTCCTTGGGAGAGTTTCCAGTTAAAGAATACATCCATCGCTTAAACAATTTTTATAAAAAAGAGAATAAGTATGAAATTGAGATAGTAGATGGGATCGACTTTAAAGCAGCCAAATATTTCGATATAACCACTAACAATTGGAAGTTAGATAAGCTTGTTCCGTCTATATTAAAAGCTAATAAGCTTTGTGAAACCATTAATCATTTGAATAGTTAGGTAATGTTAAGAATTATTATAATTATCTTGTTACTATTACCAACAACATCAAATGCTGACCAAGGTTTGAATATTTCATGTCTTAATATGAAATCGGTCTTTGGTAGGAATTATGATCCTTTGAAATTCACATTACAAGCAGTAGGACTTCAATACTTCGATAAAGAGAAGAGTCAATTTGTAATGATTGAAGCTAATAAACTAGACATAAGTGAAAATCAAGTAACTGCAAGATTTGCAGATTATGAATTGGGTTTTCAAATGATAGTATTTGCAGGAGAGACAGGGCCTACTATGACAATGTCTAAATATGATTATAAAAATAAAAAGTTTTTAGAGCACTATAAGTGTGATGTTAAAACAGATAATATAGAATAAAATTGTATGAAGTGAAATTGAAGTGAAATATCTTTAACTAACTTGACGTGAGTCTAGAAGTAAGTAGTAACAATAGTTAATGAAAAGAAATTTTGTTAGTTTTTTGATTTATAATTAATAGGTCCTCTGCTCGACCCTGTTTGTGCGTACCGTTATTTTAGTTATTATTAGTTTCTTTTCTAACTTGTTCTATTTTTATTTTTTTATATAGACTGTTATTTTTATCATACAATAAATCAAAAATAATTTTTTTATTTGTTTGAATTTTAATTGTCTTTGCATTTCTAACTTCAAAATTATCTGCTACAGAACTAATGGGTCTTTTATCAGTATCTAAATTCTTAATTATGATTTTAGATTTATCACTAACAATGGTACCTTTCCATCTTCTTGGCCTAAAGGGACTGATGGGTGTAATTGTTAATTTTTTAGAATCTAGGTTTAAAATAGGACCATGTGCAGATAAATTATAAGCAGTACTTCCTGCAGGTGTTGAAACTAAAACCCCATCAGAAATTAATTTTTTTATTATATTTTTTTTATTTGTGATTATTGAAATTGTTGAGGCTTGCTTACTTTGTCTTAAAATTGATATTTCATTAATTGCTATTGATTTTTTTATCTGTTTATTTTTAGTAGTTACAGTCATTTGCAAAGGGTAAATCTTAATGTTTCTTGAAGTTTTTAAGTTTTTAAGAAAATTCTTATTAGAAAACTTGTTCATTAAAAAACCATAATTACCAGAATTTATTCCATAAAAAGGTTTCTTAAATTTATACAATTTTTTTAAAGTTTGAAGCATGAAGCCATCACCACCTAGGACAATTATTATATTACATTTTTTTATATTGGTAGTTTCAATCTTTTTTTTTATAAGAGATTTAATTTTAAGTGAACTTTTTGTTTTATCAAAAACTAAGCAGATTTTATAGTTCATTTAATGGTGCCCTCGGCCAAACTCGAACTGGCACTCCAAAAAGGCACGGATTTTAAGTCCGTTGTGTCTACCAATTTCACCACGAGGGCATATTTAATTTTCATCGTTATATTTGTATTTATATATAACTCAACTTTTTTTTATAATGAATTGACTCATCTAATTACTTTATTAACAATATTACAAATATAATCAATTTCATTATTTTTGAGCTCTAAATAAGAAGGTAAATAAAAACCATTTCGAGATAAGTGCTGTGAATTTGGATATTTGTTATTTTTATTATCAAAAATTTTTAATTTTTTAAAAATTTTTTGTTCATTCATCGGCCAGAAAAAAGGCCTAGTTTGAATACCAAAGGATAAGAGTTTATTTGTAATCTTTTTAACATTAATCTTTTTATTTTTAACAAGAATTCCAATTATCCAATAAATGTTTTTTGAATAATTATTGGAAGGTGGTAAAATTTGAATATTTTTATTTTTGTGTAGTTCTTTATAATAACGATTACCAATCTCTATCTTTTTTTTTACTGTGACTTTAATATTTTTTAATTGACTTAGTCCAAGTGCTGCTTGCATATTTGTCATCCTATAATTCCATCCTATATCAACATGATTAAATCTATCTATTGATCCAAAACATAAATTTTTTAAAGAGTTGCATTTTTCATAAAGCGACACACTGTTAGTAGATATCATTCCTCCTTCACCTGTTGTAATTTGTTTATTAGCATAAAAACTAAATGTGCTAATATCACCAAATGATCCACATTTTTTATTTTTATAGTTTGATCCAATAAGTTCTGCGGCATCTTCAATTACTAAAATGTTATATTTTTTACAAATTTTTAGAATCTTATCCATGTCATTTGGGAAAGAATAAATATGAGTTATAATTATGGCTTTTGTTTTTTTTGTAATTTTTTTTTCTATATCTTCAATTTTTATATTCCAATTTTCCAGATTACAATCAATCAAAACTGGTGTTGCTTGTTGTCTTAAGACAGCAAGTGCGTTCGAAATAATTGTAAAATTTGGGATTAATACCTCATCATCCTTTGTAATACCTAGGGCTTTTATGGCTACTTCTAAAGCTGCCGTACCATTCGATACTGTTGTAGAATACTTTCTGCTTACTAATTTTGAAAATTCCTTTTCAAACTTATTTATTTCAGGGCCATTAGAAGAAATCCATCCATTTTTTAAAGTTTTGTTAACAGCCAGAATATCTTGTTTAGATATAGTGGGTTTACTTACTGGAAAAAAATTTACTTTATTTAATTTTAATTTTTGCTTCATCAATTTCATTAAATTTAATTTTATCTTTTTCTGCACTATAAGGGCCTTGTTTAACTTCAAGCATTTCTACTTTTTTTAATACTTTAAATCCGTGACCACCATGAACAAGCATAATAATATCTTTTGCACCAAGAACTCTACTAGATAAATATTTTTGCTTTTGATCATAAAAGTCCACTCTTAAAGAACCCTTAAATATTATTATCACTTCAGTTGTATAAAAAATCTTAGTTGTTCTTTTCTTATGTTTGTGGGGTTTAATTAAGTGACCCATATTGTGCTTCATATAGCCAAACTGCTGATTTGTGTCACTAGGTGTAAAAAAACTTATACCTTTTTTTTTCTGTACTTTGCTCTTACAATTAGTGCATAGAGTTTTTTTTTGTGATAAATTTTTTCAACCATAATTTTATTGTCTTTTAAAAATAGTCCTTAATAATCTTAAAATATAAAAAAAACCTAATATAGAAAATGTATATAGGTTTGGAAAACTTTTACTATTACCTTCTTTATCTATTGTATGAGTGTAGGGTAATTCAATAATCTTATGATTTTTTCTTTCCAACCTAATCACAAATTCCATAAAAAACTCTCCATGACCAAATGCAATCGGAATTTCAGATAAAATAACCTCTCGCTTCATAACGTGCAGCCCACTAGTAATGTCATTAATTTTTGATCTTAAAATAAACTTTGAAAATTTGTTTAAAAAATAACTCGCAAAAACTCTAAATTTATTACGTTCATCGGATGAGCCCTCCATGTATCTTGATAAAATCACTACATCAGCTTCATCTAATTTACTGATCATTTTTGGATAGTTTTTAATGACGTTGCTCATATTCGAGTTTACCCACCCCACAATATCTCCAGACGAATTAATTAAACCCACTAAAAAAGCAGATGCTAGTCCTCTACTTTTACGTGAATAACAAATTAAATTTTGGTTATTAAGACTTTTTGCCTCTTTGATAGTTTCATCAGTGGAATTGTCATCAATTAATATAATTTCTGCTGTAGGTAAAAATTTATTAATTTCATTTATTGTTTCTTTTATTTCTTGAGCCTCATTGTATGTTGTTAAAATAATTGAAATTCTTTTATTCATTATATTTTTTTAATTCATTTTCCATCATTATCTTTATTAGATCATTAATATTTGTTTTAACTTTGTATTTTAAAATTTTTTTAGCTTTTGTTAAATTTGCTTTTAAGTTTTTTGTTTTATTTTTTCTTATAAGCTTTGAATCAATTTTTAAATATTTTTTATAATCAAGCCCAACATATTTAAAACATTCTTGAGTAAATTTTTTGACTGAAGTATTTGTTCCTGTTCCTATAATAAAAAAGTCAGGCTTTTTTTGTTGCATTATTTTCCATGCAGTTTCCACATAATCTTTTGCGTATCCCCAGTCAATTTTGGCACTAATATCACCTAGATGTAGAAATTTTTTTTTACCAAGGTAAATGTCGCATACTCCTTTAATAATTTTTTTAGTTACATATTCGTCAGATCTTCTTGGTGACTCGTGGTTAAAATAAATTGCACCACATATAAATAAATTATGCATATTAGAATACATTTTAGATGCAAGGTAAGTTGATGCTTTAGCGAGACCGTACACACTTGTTGGAGACAATATTGAATTTTCATTCAAAGATTTTTCTTCACTTAACCCAAACATGTTAGATGATACTGGTTGAAAAAATTTAATTTTTTTCTTCTTTGTTTTCAAGAATTCAAAAATTTGGATAACTGACAGAGTTGTGGTGCTGTAACTATAAAGTGGAATATCACGACTCCAACCTACATGGTCTTGATCAGCAAAATTGTAAATTTCATCTGGCTGAACCTTATCTATAATATTATTAATAGATATAGAGTCCAATAAATCACCTTTTTCTAAAAAGAATGATTTGTTAAAGATTTTAGAATTATTTATAATATGGTTAATGTTTTTTGTATTCCCAGTTGCTGACTTACGTATAACTCCATGCACCTGACATTTTTTTTTTAACAAAAAATCTGTCATGTATGAACCATCTTGTCCTGTTACACCTAAAATTAAAAATCTTTTCATTTAACTACTTTAAGTTTTGGGTATGGTAGTAAAAATTTTCCACCTTTTTTAAGCCAATCTTTTTCTCTAATTAAAAACTCATTTATAAAACCATAAGGCATTACAAAAAAATAATCTGGTTTTAATTTTCTAGCATTTTCTTCAGATATAATTTTTACTCCGGATCCAACTGTATATTTACCCCATTTTGTTTTGCTTCTTTCTGCTGCATAAGGAATTTCTTTACTTGTCAGGCCATAATATTGCAAAAGAGTATTACCTTTGGTGGAAGCACCATATAAAAATATTTTTTTTCCCATTTTAATATTCTTTTTAATAAACTCTACTGTCTTTTTTTTATTTGTTTCAACTTTTTTTATAAATTTAATTATATCGTTATAACCTGTCTTTTCTTTAAATTTTATAGATTTTTTAATATTTTTTTTACAGTAAATTCTATACGAGCCACCATTAATTTTATTTTCACTCATTTTAAAAATTTTTAACCCATTTTTTTCAAATAAATATTTAAGTGAATTGTAAGAATAATATTCAAGATGTTCGTGACAAATATTGCCCAAATCATTTGTTTTAAACATCGAATGAGAGCACATTAGTTGTGCTACAAATATACCATCATCATCAAGTGCGTCTGCTGCATGTTTAATAAATTCTGATGGATCCTCTAAATCATAAAACATACCTATGGCAGAAATAACTTTCAGCTTTTGATATTTTTTTGGAAGTTTTTTTAAGTGTTTAGTGTGCCAGAAATCATTAATCGTGTAATGGCAATTTTTTTTAAGTTCATCTTTTAAGTTTTTTGCTGGCTCACAACCAATTGTAATTATTTTATCTTTTTTAAAGTATTTTAATAAAGTTCCATCATTAGCCCCAATATCTAAAATAACATCACCAGCCTTAATTTTACAATTTTTTTTAATATCTTGGTAAAGCTCTTTTAAGCCATCTCTCATTGTTTTTGTAATACCGGACTTATACCAATAAAACTTTTTATACATTATTTCTTGTGGTGCTGAATGCTCCAATTGAAGGAGCTGACAATTTTTACAATAAACAAGATTTAGTGGTGCTTTCACCCCTTTTTTAATATCTATTTTATTAACAAAGTTACTAACAAATAGATTTCCAAAATTATGAATTTGTTCTAACTTTCGATTGTGACACAACCTACATTTGTTTATTTTAAATGTTTTAGGAATTTTCATAAAATACTATTAAATTATTATTTATCTTATTATATTAATATTTTAAAGCTTTGTTTAAATATTTAGTATCAAGCTTACAGTCTATATAGCCACGCCTAACTATATTTAAGTAACGCTCAGTTGGAAATGTAAAAGGAGTTTTTTTTGTCATTATATAAGTCATTACTTTTTTACCATAATATTTAAAGTAATATTTTTTATATAAAATTGGATAATCTTCATATATATCTAGTTTTTTTTCATCACTTTTAGATATTTCAAATAAAGCTCCAGGCAAGTTTGAGTTTTTTTTTGGCTCAATATCAGCAGCTCTATACTTGCTTCTGAAGGTTAATTTGAACCCCTTTAAGTTAATTTTTTTTAAAAAAATGCTATCCTTACATCTTCTTTTCATTTGCAAATGATGGAGATTACTTCCGTAAGCAAAATAAAGCATGGGATTATCGGTCAACAACTTCTATTTTTTTTTCACGAATAAAAATTAGTATCTCTTTGATGCAATTATCAATTTTAGATTGATCATCTGAGCGTATAACAATTGAAACACCTAATTTGCCAGCTTGAAAAAATGGGTAACTACCTATCTCTAAATCTTTGTTGTTATTTTGTACGCTTGTTAGAGATTTAGCAATCTCACTTTCAACAGTCCTTAAACTTATAGTGTGACTTAAGATTGGTTTACCACCTACTATCTTATTCTGTAAACCACCTAACATTGATTTTAAAATTGATGGAACGCCGGGTAAACAAAAAACATTTTCAACGTTAAATCCAGGTGCACCACTTGTTGGGTTTAAAATTAAATAAGCATTTTTTGGCATCCATACCATTTTTTGTCGGCCTTCATTAAATTCACCTGTTTTATAATAGGCTTCTAATATCTTAAAAGCTTCTTTATGAAGCTCATATTCAAGACCAAATGCTTTTGATATAGATTGAGCTGTAATATCATCATGGGTTGGACCAATACCGCCAGTAGTAAACAAGTAATCATTGGCTTTTCTTAAAAAATTAACCGTATCAATAATCGTATCTTCGATATCTGGTATAACTCGCACTTCATTAACTTTAACACCTATTGAGTTTAACCAAAGAGCTATCGAACTAGTATTTGTATCTAGAGTTCTTCCTGAAAGAATTTCATTTCCAATAATTAATATTGCTGCATTAACTTTTGTATTTTTTGTCATATTTGAATATACAATTTAAATATGAAATTTACCAAAGTTTTAATTAAAGGCAAACTTGTAAAAAGATATAAAAGATTTTTTGCAGATATTAAGCTAGATAAAGAAGTTGTAACTGCTCACTGTCCAAATACTGGATCAATGAAAGGTTTGTTAGATGAAGGAAACGAAGTTTTTATTTCTAAAAATGATGATCCTAAAAGAAAACTAAAATACACACTAGAAATCATCAGGGTTAAGAAAAATTTAGTTGGTGTTAATACTCATTTTGCAAATAAGATAGCCCATCATGGTTTGTCAAATAATCTTATTAAAGAAGTATCAAATAATGACATTATTAAACCTGAGGTTTTTTTTGATAAAGAAACAAGGTTTGACTTCTTAGTTGAAAAAAAGAAACAAAAAACATTTGTTGAAGTTAAAAATGTTACATTATTTAGAGATAAAAAAATTGCAGAATTTCCAGATTCAATCACTTCTAGAGGATCTAGGCATTTAAAAACACTTATCACAGCTATTAAAAAGGGTTATAAATCTTATTTATTATTCTTGGTTCAAATACAGGGTATTGAGAGCTTTAAGATAGCTAAAGATATTGATAAAGAATATTATAAAAATTATTTACTTGCAAAAAAAGCTGGAGTTATTTTTTTAGCTTATCGTTGCAAAATAAGTTCAGAAGAAATTAAGATAGAAAAAAAAATTAAAATTATTAATGCCTAATTATTCAGAAAAATTTAAAAAAATGAGAGTAGCTGGAAAACTTGCTGCTCAAACTCTGGATATGCTTACAGAAATTATTAAACCAGGAGTGACTACAGAATTTATAGATAGATTAGGTTATGAGTTTATAAGAGACAATGGAGGTTACTCTGCTCCTCTTTATTATAGAGGTTTTAAAAAGTCATTATGTACGTCTTTAAATCACGTTGTCTGTCACGGTATACCTTCCGACAGAGTTCTAAACGAAGGTGATGCTCTTAATGTTGATGTTACGGCAATAATTGATGAACATTATGGTGATACTAGTAGAATGTTTTGTATTGGTAAGACCCCCGTTAAAGTTAACAATTTAATTGATACCACTTATGAATCTATGATGAAAGCTATAAAATTATTAAAACCAGGATTAAGACTTGGTGACATTGGACATGAAATACAATCCTTTGTAGAAAAAAAAGGTTATTCTGTTGTGAGAGATTTTTGTGGTCACGGAATAAGTACTACATTTCATGAACCTCCAAATGTTTTACATTATGGCAAAAAAAATACTGGCATGGAGCTTAAACCTGGTATGACTTTTACAATTGAACCCATGATAAATGTGGGTGAATGGGATGTTAAAATGCTAAAAGATGGGTGGACAGCTGTTACAAAAGATAAATCTTTATCAGCACAATTTGAGCACACACTAGGTATTACTGAAAATGGTTATGAAATCTTTACAGAATCTGTTAAAGGTTATTCTAAGCCCCCTTACTTATAATTAATGATTGAAAGATACTCTAGAAAACAACTTACTGACATATGGTCAGAAGAAAATAAATACCAAATTTGGCTCGATGTAGAAGTTGCAGCTGCTGAAGCCATGGAAAAATTAGGTCAAATTCCTAAAGGAGTTGCTTCTGTTGTTAGAAAAAAAGCTAAAATAAATGTAAAAAGAATTCACCAAATTGAATCAAAAGTTAAACATGATGTAATAGCATTTTTAACCTCTATTACTGAAAAAGCAGGGATTAAAGCAAGATACCTTCATCAGGGTATGACGTCTTCTGATGTTCTAGATACAAGTTTAAATATTCAATTAGTTCAATCAGGTAAAATTCTACTTAGTGATATCGATCAAATTTTAAAGGTTTTAAAAAAACAAGCCAAAAAATATAAATATACTCCTTGTATGGGTAGAAGTCATGGAATTCACGCTGAACCTATCACTTTTGGTCTGAAACTTGCTTCGTTTTATGAGGAGTTTAAACGAAATAGAAAAAGATTAGTTGATGCAATTAATGAAATTTCAACATGTGCAATCTCTGGTGCAGTAGGCACATTTGCAAATATTAACCCTAATGTTGAAAAACATGTAGCAAAAAAACTTGGTTTAAAAATTGAACCTATCTCTACTCAAGTAATACCAAGGGATAGGCACGCTTTTTATTTTTCTATTCTTGGAATTATTGCTGGATCAGTTGAAAGAGTTGCAATAGAAATTAGACATTTACAAAGAACAGAAGTTTATGAAGTGCAAGAATTTTTTTCAAAAGATCAAAAGGGTTCTTCAGCAATGCCTCACAAAAAAAATCCAATATTAAGTGAAAATTTAACAGGGCTTGCAAGGATGGTTCGAAGTGCTGTTATCCCTGCCCTAGAAAATATTGCACTATGGCACGAAAGAGATATTTCGCACTCAAGTGTTGAAAGAAATATTGGACCAGATGCAAACATAACATTAGACTTTGCTTTAGTGAGACTTGGAAACATTTTAGATAAAATGATTGTCTATCCAAAAAAAATGATTGAAAATTTAAACTTAACAAAAGGCCTTATCTTTTCTCAAGAAATTATGCTTGAATTAACAAAATCAGGTTTAAGTAGAGAGCAAGCTTATAAGATGGTTCAAAATTATGCAAAAAAATGTTTTGCAGAAAATCTAAATTTATTCGATATTATTTCAAATGATGAATTCATAATGGCTAAAATTTCCCCAAAAAGATTGAAGGCTATATTTAATTACTCATCACACTTTAAAAATGTAGATTTAATCTTTAGAAGAGTTTTTAAATAATGAAAAAAGGTAAGAAGTTATACGAAGGTAAGGCTAAAATAATTTATGCCACATCTGATAAAAATTTAGTTATCCAGTATTTTAAAGATGATGCAACAGCTTTTAATAACTTAAAGAAATCAACCATTGAAGGTAAAGGTGTTTTAAACAATAGAATATCTGAGCATATTTTATCAAACCTAACTCAAATCGGGATTAAAAACCATTTAGTTAAAAGACTAAACATGCGAGAACAAATTATTAAATTGGTAGAGATTATTCCTATTGAATTTATTGTTCGTAATGTTGCAACAGGTTCTATTACTAAAAGACTTGGTATTGAAGATGGAACGGTTTTAAAGCAGCCACTATTAGAATATTGTTTAAAAAATGATAGTTTAAGTGATCCACTTATTGCAGAAGAGCATATTTTAGCTTTTGATTGGGCTACAAAATCTGAATTAGAAAAAGTAAAAAAAATGATCCTTAGAATTAATGATTTTATGATTGGAATGTTTAGGGGAGTTGGAATTAAACTGATTGATTTCAAACTTGAGTTTGGAAGACTTAAAGAAAATGGGAAAAACGAGGTTATTTTAGCTGATGAGATTAGCCCTGATACATGTAGATTGTGGGACAGTATTACTGATAAAAAGCTTGATAAAGATAGATTTCGTAAAGACTTAGGTGATTTAATTCCAGCTTATACTGAGGTTGCCAAAAGACTTGGCATTTTACATGAACAATCAAACTTAAGTGCTGTAAATGTTACAAAATTAAGATCAATTAAAAAAAGAAAATAATATGAAAATATCTGTAGTTATAACCCTTAAAAAAGATGTTTTAGATCCTCAAGGTAAAGTTATTCACCAAACCTTAGATGGTATGGGATTTGAAGGGATCAATGAAGTAAGACAAGGAAAATATTTTGAGATTGATGCAAAAGAAAATGATAAGAAAAAAGCTGAAGCAAGAGTTGAAGAGATGTGTAAAAAACTTTTAGCAAATTTAGTAATAGAAGACTTTAAAATTATTGGATCACAATAATAAATAATGCATTCATCTGTAATAACTTTTCCTGGATCTAATTGTGACAGAGATATGGATGTTGCTTTAAAAAAATTTGGTTTTAAAAATAAAATGGTTTGGCATGATGATGTTGAACTTCCAAAAAGTGACCTAGTAGTTTTACCAGGTGGTTTTTCATATGGAGATTATCTTAGATGTGGAAGTATGGCATCAAAATCAAAAATTATGAAATCTGTTTTAAACTTTGCTCAAGGTGGTGGTAAAGTTATGGGGATCTGTAATGGTTTTCAAATTCTAGTTGAATCTGGTTTGCTGCCAGGCGTGTTGCTTAGAAATAAATATTTAGAATTTATTTGCAAAAATGTTTTTGTTAAAGCTAACAATAAAGATAATTCTTATTTTAAAGATGATAAAAAAGATGTTTATGAGTTTCATATTGCTCATAATGAAGGAAATTACTTTTGTTCTAATGAGCAAATTAAAGAAATTAATGACAATAACCAAATAGCTTTATTTTACTCAGATGAAAATGGAAATATTAATGAGCAATCTAATCCAAATGGTTCATTACAAAATATAGCTGGTGTATTTAATAAACAAAAAAATGTTTTAGGAATGATGCCTCACCCTGAAAGAATGATAGACCCTGCTCTATCAGGTGAAGATGGTTCAATATTTTTTAAAAACTTAATTAATAATTTAAAGTAATGATAGTCAACGAACAACTTGCAATCGATCACGGTTTAAAAGAAGATGAATATAAAAAAATCTGTGCTTTATTAAAAAGAGTTCCCAATATTACTGAATTAGGTATTTTTTCAGCAATGTGGAATGAGCATTGTTCTTATAAGTCCTCAAGATTTCATCTTAAAAAATTACCTACTAAAGGAAAAAATGTAATTCAAGGACCTGGTGAAAATGCTGGCGTTATTGACATCGGTGATGATGATGCAATTGTATTTAAAATCGAAAGTCATAATCACCCTTCATTTATCGAACCCTACCAAGGAGCAGCAACTGGTGTTGGTGGAATTATGAGGGATGTCTTTACGATGGGTGCAAGACCAATAGCTAATCTAAACTCAATTCATTTTGGTTCACCCCAGCATAAAAAGACTAAAAATTTATTACGTGGTGTTGTTAACGGTATAGGTGGATATGGCAATTGCATGGGTGTTCCAACAATTGCAGGTCAAACTAGTTTTGATGAATCTTATAATGGCAACATTCTAGTTAATGCCATGACCTTGGGTCTTGTTAAGAAAGATAAAATTTTCTATTCAAAAGCTGCAGGTTTAGGAAAACCTGTAATCTATGTTGGCTCAAAAACTGGTAGAGATGGAATTCATGGAGCTAGTATGGCATCAGCTTCATTTGATGATAAAATTGAAGAAAAAAAACCTACTGTTCAAGTTGGTGACCCCTTTACTGAAAAACTTTTATTAGAAGCTTGTTTAGAGTTAATGGCAGGAGATTCAATTATCGCTATTCAAGATATGGGTGCTGCAGGATTAACTTCTTCAAGTATTGAAATGGCTTCAAAAGGAAATTTAGGAATTGAAATAAATTTAAATAAAGTTCCTTGTAGAGAAGCCAACATGACACCTTATGAAATTATGTTATCAGAAAGCCAAGAACGAATGCTTATTGTTTTAGAAAATGGCAAAGAGGAAATGGCAAAAAAAATATTTGATAAATGGAATTTAGACTTTGCTGTAATTGGTAAAACAACAAAAAGTAAAAAAATTGAACTTTATTTTGACGAGGAAAAAGTTGCAGATATTCCTGTTAATACATTAGTTGAAAACTCACCTATGTATGACCGGAAATGGAAAAAAGCAAAACTACCAAAAAAGATTAAAATTGAAAAAAAATTTTTTAAAACTTTAAAAATAAAAAATGTTTTAGACAAAATATTATCCAATCCAAATGTATGTAGCAAAGAATGGATTTGGCAACAATATGATCACACTGTTATGGGTGACACTATTCAAAAACCTGGTGGAGATGCAGGTGTTGTTAGAGTTCATGGTACTAATAAAGCTGTTGCCGCATCAGTTGATTCTTCCGCCGTATATTGTTGGGCTCATCCATTAAGTGGTGGGAAACAAATTGTCTGTGAGAGTTGGAGAAATTTAATTGCAGTAGGAGCAAAACCAGTTGCAATTACTAATTGTTTAAATTTTGGTAGTCCTGAGAATGAAGAGAATATGGGTGAGTTCGTAGAATGTGTACAAGGCTTAGGAGAAGCAAGTGCTTATTTAAAATTCCCAGTAGTCTCAGGAAATGTTTCTTTTTACAATCAAACTAAAGATATTGGTATTAAGCCCACTCCTGCAATTGGGGGAGTTGGTTTAATTAAAAATTATGAAGATATGGTTACAATGGGTTTAAAAGAAGCTGATAATATACTTTTAGTT
Source organism: Candidatus Pelagibacter sp. Uisw_092 (assembly GCF_047729545.1). GTDB lineage: Bacteria > Pseudomonadota > Alphaproteobacteria > Pelagibacterales > Pelagibacteraceae > Pelagibacter. The sequence continues at coordinate 718,238 of NZ_CP159824.1, forward strand.
ATTGGTAAAACTGAAGGTCATTTAGATCAAAGCTTATTTGCAAGAGATATTTTAAATGAAAAAAATGGACCTCCTCCTGAAATTAATCTTTTTAATGAAAAGAATAATGGTGAAACAGTATTAAAACTTATTGATAAAAGATTTATTAAGTCAGCTCATGATGTTTCTTTAGGGGGTATAATTACAGCTCTTTCTAAAATGTGTATTAAAGGTAAAAAAGGTGTAACTCTTAAAAAGCCTAATTACTTAATTAATCAGTTCGAATACTTATTTGGTGAAGACCAAGGAAGATACATTATTGAAATTAGTAAAGATGATCTAGAAAGTGCTACTAAGATACTTCAAGAAAATTCAGTACATTTTGATGAACTTGGATCAATAAATGATGATAGTTTAATAATCGACGATAAGACAAAAGTATCAATTGACGATTTGATTAAATCACATACAAATTGGTTAAATAACTACATGGACAATTAAAATGGCAATGGATTTAAAAGAAATTGAAATACTAATTAAAGAAGCTATTTCTGATGCTGTTATTGAAATTCAAGATTTAGCTGGAGATGGTAATCATTATTCTGCAACAGTAACTTCTAAAGAGTTTTCTGGCAAAAGCAAAATTGAACAACACAAAATGGTATATAATTCTTTAAAAGGAAAAATGGGCAACGAACTGCACGCATTAGCAATTAAAACAAAGGAACAATAATGGATGATAGCACAAAAAATTTAATTCAAGGTCATATAGATTTAAACGAAGTATGTTTATTTATGAAAGGAACGCCGGATGCTCCTCAATGTGGATTTTCTATGGCTGTATCAAATATGCTTAAAATTTTGGAAGTCAATTATAAAGGAATTAATGTTCTTGAATCTCAACCTTTAAGAGAAGGAATAAAAGAATTTAGTGACTGGCCTACTATTCCACAGGTTTATATCAAAGGTGAATTTGTTGGTGGTTGTGACATCGTTAAAGAAATGTATGAAAACGGTGAACTCAAGAAAGTACTTGAGGATAAACAAATTAATTTTAAAAAATAAATATTTATTATCTAGAGTAATATTCAATTACTAGATTAGGTTCCATTATTACTGGGTAAGGAACTTCATCAAACTTAGGTATTCTAACGAAAGTAACTTTTTTATTCTTTTCATCTAGCTGAATATATTCTGGAGTTTCTCTTTCTTTGTTTGCTAAAGCGATATCAATGAAAGCTAACTGTTTAGATTTATCTCTAATTTCAATTATATCTTCTTCTTTAACAACATAACTTCCAATATTAACTTTTTTACCGTTAACTCTTACATGACCATGGTTAATAAGTTGTCTTGCTGAAAATACTGTTGTTGAAAGTCTTGCTCTGTATACAACTGAATCTAATCTTCTCTCAAGTAATCCAATTAAATTTTCTCCAGTATCTCCTTTTAGCATAGTAGCTTTTTTATAAATATTTCTGAATTGTCTTTCGTTAATGTTACCGTAGTAGCCTTTTAATTTTTGTTTAGCTTGAAGCTGAATTCCATAATCAGAAGGTTTACCTTTTCTGCCTTGACCATGCTGGCCAGGACCATAGTCTCTTTTATTAAAAGGACTTTTAGGTCTTCCCCATAGGTTAATTTTTAACCTTCTATCTATTTTATGTTTAGCACTTATTCTTTTTGTCATTTGATAAGAGGGTTTATAAACTTACTCATTATTTTGTCAATCAACCTTTTTTGGACAAACTTGCGAATACACTTGATAAAATACGCGTTTCCTTCTCAGAAAGCTCCATTTTAGAAAAAATGCTTCTTAAGTTTTCAAGCATGATAGGTCTCTTCTCTAAAGGCTTAAAAAATTGTTTTTCCTCTAATTTTTTAATGCATAAGTTAGTCATTGCTTGAATATCCTTCTTGCTAGCTAAAGTTACTTTTTTAGATTTAGAATACTTTGCACCCTTTAGACTAATGATGTTTGCTAAAGTATGAGCAATAATAATGACACTATGAGACAAATTTAAAGATTTAAAATCAGGATTAGTTGTAATTTGCATGGTGTAATTAGCATAACTAATCTCATTGTTAGATAAACCAGACGCCTCAGAACCAAATAAAAAAGCTATTTTTTTATTAAAATCAATTTTTTTTAAATCTTCTAGATTAATGTGTTTAATATTTTTATTTCTAAATCTTGCAGACGTTGCAATAACATAATCTACTTTTTTTACAGCAGATTCTAAGGTTTCATGCACTTTGGCATTTATAATTAGATCTTTTGCACCAACTGAGGTTGCTAGAATTTTATCATTTGGGAAAATGGGTTTTGGATTAACAATGACTAGTTTTTTAAAGTTAAAGTTTTTTATAGCTCTAGCACAAGCTCCAATATTTTCAGATAATTGAGGTTGATGTAAAATAAATGAGATATTATTAAAAGACATTAAAGACTTGCTGGAGCATTATCTTTAAATAATTTATAATCCAAACTATCAACCAGCGCTTTAAATGAAGCATCAATTATATTTGCTGAGACACCGATCGTGAACCAGTTTTTACCTTTTGAGTTGGTGCTCTCTATTGAAACTCTAGTGATTGCTTCTGTACCTGTATTTAAAATTCTAACTTTATAATCAACTAATTTTAAATCTTTTAAATATTTAGAGTATTTATTTAATCGATCTACGTTTTGTCTAATGGCATTATCTAATGCATTAACTGGACCATTTCCTTCGCCAGTGCACATAATTTTTTCACCATCAACTTCTAGCTGTGCTTTTGCAGAAGAAATAATTACTCCTGATGAATTTTTTTTAACAGAAACATCATATTCTTTAATTAATATATATCTTGGTATTTTGCTAATAATTCTTCTAGCTAATAATTCAAACGATGCATCAGCTCCATCATAGCTATAGCCAATAAATTCTCTATCTTTTACCTCCTCTAGAAGTTTTTTAATTTTAGGATCATTCTCCTCTATTTCAATGCCAATTGTTTTTAATCTTGAGATTATATTAGATTTTCCTGATTGATCTGAAACTACAATATTTCTAGAATTTCCAACTTCTTCAGGGTCAATATGTTCATAAGTTTTTGGATCTTTTTGAACAGCTGATACGTGAAGACCGCCTTTATGAGAAAATGCAGCAGCACCAACGTATGGAAGATGTTTGTTAGGTTTTCTATTTAAAATTTCATCTAGTAATCTAGAGCATTCCGTTAATTTCTTAATATTGTCTGGTTTAATTTTTAATTGAAATTTAGTTGCAAAATCTTTCTTTAGAAAAAATGTTGGAATTAATGACATTAAATTAGCATTACCACATCTTTCACCCAAACCATTGATAGTTCCTTGCACCTGTCTAACCCCTGCCCAAACTGCAGCTAAAGAATTAGCAACTGCATTACCCGTATCATTATGCGCATGTATGCCTAAATTTTTCCCAGGTATAGTTTTAGAAACTTCTGTTACTATTTTTGTAACTTCATGAGGCAAGGTTCCACCATTAGTATCACATAAAACAATCCACCTTGCTCCTTCATCAAATGCTGCTTTAAGACATAATAAAGCATAATTTGGATTAGCTTTGTAACCATCAAAGAAATGTTCTGCATCAAACATGAACTCTTTATTCTCTTTAACAAAGTGTTTAGCTGTCTCTTTGATGTTTTCTAAGTTTTCTTCATTAGAAATACCAAGAGCTATATCAACATGAAAATCCCAAGATTTACCAACAATACAAACTGCTGGTGTGTTTGAATTTAAAAGTGCTGAAAGCCCAGTATCATTATCTGCACTACGACCAGTTCTTTTGGTCATGCCAAAAGATGTTAGTTTAGCATTATTAAATGAGTGTTTTTTTTGAAAAAATTCAGTATCTGTAGGATTTGCTCCTGGCCATCCACCTTCAATATAATCAACACCTAAATTATCTAAAGCTAAGGCAATCTTCAATTTATCATCTACAGAAAAATCAACACCTTGTGTTTGTGCACCATCTCTTAGTGTTGTATCAAATATAAAAAGTTGTTCTTTGCTCATTTTAGTTTCCAAATTGTTTTACCATCTTTGTCTTCTATTAAAACCCCTTTATCTAAAAGCTTATCTCTAATGATATCTGCTTCTTTATAATTCTTGTCTTCTCTTGCTTTATTTCGAAGAGCAATCATTTCTAAAATATCACCTTCATTAATAGATGATTTTTTCTTTTTAAACTCAATCCACTCTTCTTTTGTTTTGTTTAAAATACCAATGAAATTACAAGCTAATACAAATAAACTTTTCTCTTCGTTACCTCCCTTTAAAGCCTTGTCATAAAGCTGGTGAAGATTTGCAATATAGCCAGGTGTATTCAAATCATCGTATAATGGAGATAAAATATCTTCATCTAGAACTGTTTTGTCATTTGAAGGTAAATAAACTTCATACCATTTATCAATAGTATTTTTACAATCTTCTAAGAGCTTTTCGTTCCAGTCTAATGGTTGTTTGTAGTGAGCACTCATAAGAGCAAGTTTTAAAACTTGTCCATCAACGTTATCTTTAAAATCTTTAATCTTAAGTGTGTTGCCTGTTGATTTGGCCATTTTTTCATTAGACATAGTAATAAATGCGTTATGGATCCAGTAATTTGCAAAAACTTTAGTATCGTTAACACATCTTGATTGTGCAATTTCATTTTCGTGATGAGGAAAAATTAAATCAATTCCTCCGCCATGAATATCAAATATCTCTCCTAAATATTTCTTAGACATTGCAGAACATTCCAAATGCCAACCAGGTCTTCCTTTGCCCCAGGGCGAATTCCAAGAAGGCTCATCATCTTCAGAGGGCTTCCATAAAACAAAGTCTTCTGATTTTTTTTTATTCTCTGAAACTTCAACTCTAGATCCTGCAATTAAATCTTCTAACTTCTTATTTGATAACTTTCCATAATCTACAAATTTACTTACTTCAAAATAAACATGATTGTTTGCCTCATAGGCAAAATCTTTTTCTATTAAAGATGATATCATTTCGATCATAAGATCAATGTGATCTGTAGCTTTTGGTTGTTGTGTTGGGTTATCTAAATTTAAATAATTACAATCATCGTTAAAATCTTTAATAACATTATTAGTTAATTCAGATATTGAAACATTTTTTTCTTTTGCTGATTTAACTATTTTATCATCAACATCAGTAATATTTCTTATATAATTTATTTTATCTTGCCCATATTTTGATTTTAAAACTTTGTACAAGATATCAAAAATAACAAGGGGTCTTGCGTTACCTATATGTGGGTTATCATAAACAGTCGGACCACAAACATACATACCAATGTTTTCTTTATCTAATGGAACAAATTTTTCTTTTTTGTTACTTAGATTGTTTGTTAAAAAAATATCTTTATTCATTACTTTAGAATTATACTTTAATTATAGATTTGTGAATTTATTAGATTAGTTGGGAATCTTGCAAACTGGGATTGGTTCCATTTTATGCAGGTTCATCTTTCTTATTTTTTCATATTTTTCACGATTTATTGAATTTATATTATTCATTGCTTCTTCTAATTCTGTATATTTAAGACCTAGTTGACCTTCGTCAGTTCTAGCATCATCCCATAATCCATCTGTAGGAGCTGCTTCAATTATTTCTTGTAATATATTAATAGATTTACCTATTTCCCATACTTCTGATTTATTACAATCTGCTATAGGTGAAATGTCTACTCCACCATCCCCATATTTTGTGTAAAACCCTACTCCAAAATCTTCAACTTTATTTCCTGTGCCGACTACAATACCTTTTTTTGTAGCAGCTACTTGATATAGAGTTGTCATTCTAATTCTTGCTCTAGAATTTGCCATCCCAAGTTCACTGTCAAATTTAGATAAAGTACTTTCGAATGTTTGAAATAATTTATCTAAATTTAGAGTGTGAGCCTCAACGTTATCAAAATTTTTAACAAGCCATTCTTGATGTTTTAAACTTAAATCATGTTGTGATGATTTTTGCTTAATAGGCATCGATAAAACAATTGTTTTAATACCTGTCATTGCACTCAATGTGCTTGATACGGAAAAGTCTATTCCTCCAGAAATTCCAATAATTAAAGATTGAGCCTTACTTGGCATCTTTTTAACGTAATTTTTTATCCAATTACTTATAAATTTTGCTTTTTCTAATGGTCTCATTATCTAAAATTTAAACGAAATTGTATTTAATACAATCCTTTAAGATGCAGTTTTAATATTTTTTTTTGAATAAGCTGCATTTTTTTTAATCTCATCAGAAATTAAAAAAGCTAATTCCAATGCTTGATTGGCATTAAGTCTTGGATCACAATGAGTATGATATCTGTTAGATAAGTCTTGATCAGATATTTTTTGCGCACCACCTGTGCATTCTGTGACATCTTGACCGGTCATTTCAATATGTAGTCCACCTGCATAACTTCCCTCACTTTGGTGGCATTCAAAAACATTTTTTACTTCTTTAACAACACTATTAAATGGTCTTGTTTTGAATCCAGTTGTGGCTTTAATTGTATTTCCATGACATGGGTCACATGACCATATTACGTTTAAACCCTCTTTTTTAATTGCTCTAATTAATTTTGGTAAAAATTTAGAAACATTCTCGTGACCAAATCTAGAAATTAGAGTTATTTTACCTTTTTCATTACTTGGATTAATTTTATTACAAAGATTTATCAAGTCCTCAGGTTTTAATGTTGGTCCACATTTAATTCCAATTGGGTTTTCAATTCCTCTACAAAACTCAACATGTCCACCGTCTAATTGTCTAGTTCTATCTCCTATCCAAACAAAGTGAGCTGAGGTATCGTGATACTCACCTGTGGTAGAATCTACTCTTGTCATAGCTTGCTCAAAAGGAAGAAGTAAAGCTTCATGTGAAGTCCAAAAATTCACTGTTTTTAATCTTCTATTAAAATCAGAGTTAATTCCACAAGCATCCATAAAAGCTAATGCATCTGCAATTTTGTCTTCTAATTCTTTAAATTTTTTACCTGCAGGTGTTTTTTTGATAAAGCCTAAGTTCCAGGTGTGTACTTTTTTAAGATCAGCAAAACCTCCATGAGAGAAAGCTCTTATAAGGTTAAGTGTAGATGCTGACTGAGAGTAAGCTTTAAAAAGTCTCTTTGGGTCTGGTACTCTTGATTTTTTGTTAAATTCCATTCCATTAATATTATCTCCAAGGTAACTGGGCAATTCAACACCATCAATATTTTCAACAGGAGAACTTCTTGGTTTAGAAAATTGCCCAGCAATTCTTCCAAGTTTAATAATTGGTAGGGAGGCAGAGTAAGTGAGCACAAGTGACATTTGAAGTATTAGTTTGAATGTATCTCTAATATTATCAGGATGAAATTCTGCAAAACTTTCTGCACAATCTCCACCTTGCAACAGAAAAGCTTTTCCATCAACAACGTCAGCTAATTGTTCTTTTAAATGTCTTGTCTCACCTGCAAAAACTAATGGTGGAAAATTTTTAATTTTATCTAAAACACTATCTAAATCTTTTTGATCTGGATATTCCGGAATGTGTTTTACAGGATAATTTCTCCAGCTATTTATTTTCCAATTTTTCATATTCAACCCTGGAGTGTTCTAGCAGAGTTTAATAATTATTCAACTGTAACAGATTTTGCTAGATTTCTTGGTTTATCTATATCGTAACCTTTTTTAAGGGCTGAATAATAAGCTAGTTTTTGTAAGGGAATTGTTAGTAAAAAAGGAAGCAAATCATCATTAGTATTTTCAACTTCAATAGTTTCCCAAATATTTTCTGAAATTACTTCATCTTTACTTTTATTAGTTATTAATAAAACTTTTGCTCCTCTTGCTATAACTTCTTGCATATTTGAAATTGTTTTTTGATAGTAATTATCTCTTGGTGCTAAAACTACGACTGGCATTCCATCTTCTATTAATGCTAATGGACCATGTTTCATTTCACCTGCTGGATACCCTTCTGCATGAACATAGGCTAATTCTTTTAACTTAAGAGCTCCCTCTAACGCTATTGGAAATGAAAATCCTCTACCTAAGAACATAGATCCTTTTGCATCAGTAAAAGAGCTTGAAACTGCTTGAATTTTATTTTCTGTTAATAAAGTTTGCTCAACTAATTTGGGTAATATCCTCAGATCTTTAATCTTATCTAAATACAGCTCTTTGTTTAAATCTTTTCTCAAATTTCCTAACTTTAATATAAAAATATATAAAACAAGCATTTGGCCCATAAAAGCTTTTGTAGAAGCTACACCAATTTCTGGTCCACAGTGAATAGGTAAGACAAATTTAGAATCTCTGGCAATCGAACTTTCTAAAACATTAACTACACTACAAGTTTTCATATTATTTTTATTACATAAATCTAGGGCAGCATAAGTGTCTGCTGTTTCACCAGATTGAGAAACAAAAATATATAAGTTTTCATTTTTAAATCTATTTTTTCGATATCTAAATTCTGAAGCAACATCAATTGTTACATCAAGTGTAGTATTTTCTTCAAACCAATATTTTGCCATTAAACAAGAATGATAAGCTGTTCCACAGCCAATTAAAGTAACTGAAGAAATTTCCTTTATATCCCATGGAAAATTATAAATATTGATGTCGTTGTTAATCTTATCGACATACTCATTTATACAGTTCTTTAATGTTGTTGGCTGTTCCTCGATTTCTTTAGCCATAAAGTGTTTAAAATCACCTTTGTCATAATTCTGCTCTTTTGAAGATAATTCTAAAACTTTTTTATTAACTTTTAAGCCTTCTTCATCAAAAAACTCAACTTGGTCTTTTTTAATGATGCAAAATTCTCCATCATTTAAATACGAAATTTTATTAGTCATAGATTTTAAAGCATAAGAGTCTGATCCTAAATAATTTTCGTTAGGACCATAACCAACTGCAAGTGGAGACCCTCTTCTTGCACCCACTATGAGATCAAGCTGATCTTTAAAAATTATTCCTAAAGCAAAACTTCCATGAAGCTGTTTTAGAGTTTTGATAATTGCATCTTTTAAATTAAGTTCTTTTAAATATTCTGTTATTAAATGAACAATTACCTCTGTATCTGTCTGAGATTTAAATACATGGCCTTTGTTGATTAAATATTTTTTTAAAATTGTAGAATTTTCAATAATACCATTATGCACTACAGATACACTTTCTGATGAATGGGGATGTGCATTAATAGTATTTGGAATTCCATGCGTTGCCCATCTAACATGTCCAATTCCAATTGGACCTGACATATTTTTAACCACAGGATTTTTTTCTAAAATATCAACCCTACCTTCAGATTTAACTTCATTTAATATTCCATTTGATAGAGTTGCAATACCTGCGGAGTCATAACCTCTATACTCTAGTTTTCTAAGTGAATTAATGATTGCAGATGATACTGGTTTATTACTGGCTATCCCTATAATTCCACACATATTATTTTTGTCTTCTTTTGTAATTTTTTATTTCAATTTGTAGGGCTCTGGTTAAAGCCAACGAATTTTTTTTAACATTTTTTGTGATTACAGAGCCAGCTCCAACAATGCTATTTTCTTCAATTATAACTGGAGCAACTAATGAAGAATTAGAACCTATAAATACATTGTCTTTAATTTTTGTTTTACTTTTTTTAACACCATCATAATTACAGGTAATTGTACCAGCTCCTACATTTACACCTTTGCCTATTTCACTATCACCAATGTATGATAAATGATTAATTTTTGATTTTTTTCCAACTGTACTTTTCTTAACTTCTACAAAATTTCCAATTTTTGATCCTTCTTCAAGAGTGGTACCTGGTCTTAATCTTGCATAAGGTCCAACTTCAACTTTATCTTTTATTTTACAATCTTCTAAATGCGAAAATGAATTAATAGTTACATTATTGCCAATTTTAACTTTTTTCCCAATGACAACATACGGATTAATAGTAACATTTTTTCCAATCTTTGTATCTTTTGAAAAAAAAATAGTTTCAGGACCAATCATCTTTATACCAGACTTGATAAAAAATTTACGAAGTTTTTCTTGTTCAAGGTTAGAATTTATTTGTTTCATCTGGAAATATTTTTATATTAAGTATATAGATAACTTAATTCACAATTTATTTCTTAAAAATACTTTATTAATGACTCAAAAATACTCAATTTTATTTGACCTAGATGGAACATTGGTCGATACCGCACCTGATTTAATGAATGCTCATAATCATGTAATGAAAAAATATGGTTATCCAACTAAGTCTACGGCAGATATTAGAAATCTAGTTGGGCAAGGAGCTGGAGCGATGATTGGTAGGTCTATATGGGGACAGGCTAAAAAAGAATATCATAGCGTCTCAGATCAAAAAATTAAAGATAAAATGTCTAAAGATTTTGTTGAATATTATGGAAAGAATATTATCAAACAAAGTACTCTTATTAATGGAGTTAAAGAATTTTTAAAATGGTGCAAAGAAAAAGAGATTTCAATGGCAGTTTGCACAAACAAGCAAGAGCACTTAGCAATTGACCTTTTAAAAAAAATTGGAATTTATGATTATTTTGAATATGTTGCTGGATCAGATACTTTTGATTATTGCAAACCTGATCCAAGACACATAACAAGTATAATTGAAATAATTGGTGGTGATGTAAAAAGATCTCTAATGTTTGGTGATAGTGAAACTGATGCAAATGCTGCAAAGGCTGCCTCTGTTCCTGTTATTTTATTAGAAAATGGTTATACAGAAAAAAATTCCAATGAAATTTACCATAATCATTTGATAAAAGACTTTATTGGTGTTGAAAAGATAGTTTCAACTTACTTAAAAGATTGATTTAATTTTTTTTCTTACTATTAATAGGGCTGCATAATTAAGGAGGCCTAATGATTTCACATAAAGTTAAAGTTTACCCATCAAAAATTCATTTACCTAAAAAAAATCAATTAGCATGGAAAATTGCTGAAATAGCTTCTGATAATGCAAAATTAGATAAAGCTGCAATTGAAATGGTTATTAATAGAATAATTGATAATGCTTCAGTTGCTATTGCTTCTTTAAATAGAAAAGCTGTTATCTCTTCAAGAGAAATGGCTCTAAAACACCCTAGAAAAAATGGTGCAAATTTATTTGGTATTGATTCAAAATTGAAATTTGATTGTGAGTGGGCTGCTTGGTCAAATGGGACAGCTGTCAGAGAGCTTGATTTCCATGATACTTTTTTAGCAGAAGATTACAGTCACCCAGGAGATAACATTCCACCAATTTTAAGTGTAGCTCAACAAACTAAAAAAAGTGGACTAGATTTATTAAGAGGAATTATCACAGGTTATGAAGTTCAGGTTAATTTGGTTAAAGGAATTTGTTTGCATAAACATAAGATTGATCACATTGCACACTTAGGACCAAGTGTTGCAGCAGGTTTAGGAACAATGTTAAAATTAAATACCGAAATAGTTTATCAAGCAGTTCAACAAGCATTACATACAACAGTTTCAACGAGACAATCTAGAAAAGGTGAAATCTCTAGCTGGAAAGCTTACGCCCCTGCTCATGCTGGTAAACTTGCAATCGAAGCAATTGATAGAGCAATGCGTGGTGAAGGCGCTCCAAGTCCAATTTATGAAGGAGAAGACAGTGTTATAGCAAGAATTTTAGATGGCAAGAAAGCTTTATATAATGTGCCTCTACCTAAGAAAAAAGAATCTAAGAAAGCGATACTAGAGACCTATACAAAAGAATATTCAGCCGAATACCAGTCTCAAGCACTGATA